>PWOK01000248.1 GCA_003557445.1 Halanaerobiaceae bacterium | reverse complement strand
CTTCTTTTTTTATTTTTTTATAGTCTTTTATATATTTGTTTTTATCTCTGTTTATGATCTTTTCAACTTTTTTTAAATATTTATTGGAATACATTTTCTCCTCCTGTGAGCAAACACCATTTTAATGCTTCTTTTTTGTCATTATTTTTTTTATTCATATTATAAAAAGTTTTCTGTTTGGGATTTTGATATTTAATGAAAAATTGTTTGAGTTTATTTATGTATTTTTGTTCATCTGTTGACAATCCTTTACTGGATAAATCTATTAAATCAAGGAAATAATCAAATAAGTATTTCTTCTCTATTTTTGCCTTAAAACCTTTATTTAAAATTTTATTTCTCATTTTTTTTATATCTTCAGCAGAATATTGTATAATATTATTATATAAAAAATCAAGTTTATTTTTATTATAAAGTAATTCTTTCCAGAATACAAGATAAGATAAGGATAAAGGATAAGGAATTGAATCACACATTCTTATTTCTATGAAATTTTTAACCCTGACTTCAGGAAAAACCATTGTTAAGGCGTATTCAAGTTCATCCTTTTGCATTTTTTCTGGATCCATCAAATCTTTTAAGGGTAGTTTTTCAGTATATTTTATGATATCATTATTTTTAAAAAGCAAAGATGGTGTCTCAAGTAAAAAACTTGCATATTCCTGATAACCAAATTTATCTGAAAATATGTTTTCAATAACTCCACATCTATCACTATCACAGTTCTCCCATATTTTTGCCCTAATACTATTTTGCTTACTGATCTCACCTTCAAAAAATGGAGAATTATCAAAACAGGTATAAATTACTGGGGCCAAAAAACTGGCGGTTCTGTATTTTTTTATAAAATCATTTTCTGAAGAAAAATCATAACTAACATGTACAGAAGCTGTTCCTTTCATCATATTGTGAGCATATTTACCCTTCCGGGAAAAATATTTATACATATATCTATATCTTTCTTTGGGTAATAAAGAAATATTTTCAATAGATGTAACCGGTTGATAACCAAGTGTTATTAAATATTTATTTTTATTATTTAATACAGGAATTACTTCATTTAAAAAGGATAAATATATTTTTTCTATTTTTTTTATTGTTTTTTGGGGGGCTAAACTGATTTCAAACTGCCCTCCAGGTTCTAAAGTTATACTTAAATCCTGTCCATTTAGGCCAATTAATTTTTCTTTTTCATATACAGGAGACCAATTTTTGTTATTACTATACAGAGTTTTAAGTATTTTCTCTATACCATTTTCCCCATTATAAGAAGCAGCAACAAAAGAATCTTTTTCAATAATAAAATGTTCAATTTCTATACCCAGTAAGAAATCCGAAGACATTGTTTCAGCTTTTTTAAAATAATCAATTATTTTATCAATTTGTTTTTGTCTATTGTATTTCATTATATTATTCCTTTCATAATTATTTTAAGAATATAATGATTTGATATTTATTTTTTCTACAGGACAATCATTAGGTAGAGAATTCAAAAAAACTTTTCCATATGATTTTGTAAGTAATCTATTATCAAAACTTATAATAATACCATTATCACTTCTGGAGCGAATTAATCTTCCAAATCCCTGTTTAAATCTTATAACAGCACGTGGCAAACTGTATTGATAAAAAGGATTTTTCCCTTCTTTTCTCAATTTTTCTTTACGGGCAGCTGCCACAGGTCGGCTGGGTACTGGAAAAGGAAGTTTCATAATAATTAAATACTTTAAATCATCTCCTTTTATATCAATTCCTTCCCAGAAACTAACTGTCCCAAAAATAATTTGAGCATTATTGGCCCTGAAATTTTTTATTATATAATTCCTGGGAAATTTTCCCTGTGGTAAAATATTAATACCAGCTTTATTTACTTTATTAACAGTTTTCTGCAGACAATAATTTAACATACTATAGGAAGTAAATAAAACCATTGTTTTACCACCAAATGATATAAGTATTTCAGTAAAATCGTCTATTATTTCCTCAAGAAAATTTGTAGAATTAGCTTCTGGAATATCTACAGGTATTAGTAATCTGGCCTGTTTAGAATAATCAAAAGGAGAGCTTACCTGTAAAGTACTAATTTTATTTAACCCCAGTGATCTTTCAAGAAAATCAAAACTATTATTAACTGTTAGAGTTGCCGAAGTAATAACAAGATTATCAAGTTTATTCCAGATTAAATCAGGTAGTAAGTCTGCAATATTTAAAGGGGCATTATTTTGACTTATTTTTGCTTTTCCAAATTTGTTTTGTTCAAGCCAGTATACATAATCCTCATTTTCAGTTTTTAAATTAAAATCAAGTGTATTTATCAAAAACTGACAGCGGTTACCTGCTGCTTCCAGCTCAACTATTCTTTCTTCATAATCTTTTATTTTTGTTGATTTAATTAAATTCATGTAATCAAGTAATTTTTCCAGATAATGTGCAAGCTTTTTTAAATTATCAAGAAAATCATCACCTGATTCTATAATTTCCTGCCATTTGTCCTTTGAAGAAATTTTTTCTGTAATTCTAATCATGTTTTCCTTTTTATTCTCACAGAAATTATTTAATTGATTAAAATAACTTTTACTTAATTCATCAATTGTTTTGACCTGTGATAAAATTTTATCAATAATCTTTAATATTTCCTTTTTATGATCACTCTGTATTTTCCCGATTTCATTTCTTAAAAGGGTTATCAGAGAATATTTAGAAGTATTTAATCTCTGTAATAATTTATCAAGTATATAATAGTTAAATGGTCTCCCCAGATGATGGGTTGCAATATTACTAAAATTATGAGCTTCATCAATAATCAAATGTTGATATTCAGGTAATAAGCCATTATTT
>PWOK01000103.1 GCA_003557445.1 Halanaerobiaceae bacterium | reverse complement strand
CTCTGTCTTGCCTTTAAAAATAAATAATATAGATTTATAGTTTCATTTCTCAAATGAAAATATTCATAAATATTTCCAGTTAAGGACCCTGATAATGTTAGTATTATAGCCAGAAGACTTAAGACTATTAGTAATTCCAGAATTGTAAATCCCTGATTTTTGTAATTTATCATAAAGAACCAGTCACCTTTTTGGTATATTTTCTTTGATTTGTTAATTTGTGCTTATTTCTATATTCTGGATTTATTTAATATTTCCTGCATAATTTTTTATTTTTTTATTTTAAAATTTAAAAAACCTACCATTTCAAAAATGATAGGTTTCCTAAAAAATTATATTTATTTTTGTCTATCTTTCACGATATTAACCTTTTTAGAATATAATTATATTAAATAAATAACTGCTTTAAAAACAGTTATTTCAAATTAACATTATCACACAGGAGGTGTAAAAATGGGAGATTATTCCTCTGAAGGAGCATGGGCCAGTCCAGAAACTCTATTCTTAATTTTAATTCTGCTATTACTTGGAACATTTGGAGGCCGCAAGCGCCGTTATACTGAGTAAATTCCATACAATTTGTTGAATCTCCCCCACTAATTAATCGGTGGGGGTTATTTTTTTTCTGGCTATTATTTGATACCATTCTTCAATATTCGGTTCCTTTCCCAGCCATAATTTAAAGGCTTCAGCAGCCTGATATAATAACATCGGCATTCCATTTAAGGTTCTGGCACCAGATTTCTTTGCTGCCTTTAAAATTGTAGTTTGTGGTGGATTATAGACCAGATCAACAACCAGCATACTGGAATGAAAACAATCTCTATCAATTACAGGTTTTACATCTACTTCCGGTTCCATTCCTACTGGAGTAGTATCAATAAGAAGATCAATTTTTTTCATTAAGGGTTTATAAAAATCAATATTTAATTCTTCACTTTTTATAAATACATCTGGATATTTCTCTTTCCATATCTGAGCCAGATTTTCTGCTTTATCTCTGGTTCTGTTTAAAATATATAACTCTTTTATTCCTGATTCACAGAGAACTGTTCCCGCAGACCTGCTGGCACCTCCAGCACCAACTATTAAGGCTTTTTTGCCCTGTATGGAAAAGTCCCCATCTTTTTCTAACATTTTTTTAAACCCATAAGCATCTGTATTATAGCCCTTCAATTTGCCATCATTATTGACAACTGTATTTACCGCACCAATATTATCTGCAATTTGATCAACCTGATCCAGATGGGAAAGTATCTTTTTTTTATAAGGGATTGTTATATTAAACCCTTTTATATTAAGGGCTTTTAAACCTTCAATTCCCTTATAGAAAATATCAGGTTTTAATTCAAATGCCAGATAAACATAATTCAAATTCATCTTTTTTAAAGAATAATTATGTATTAATGGTGAAATTGAGTGTCCCAGGGGATAACCTATCAAACCAAGTATCCCTGTATTTGTATCTATATTCATATAATCCTCCTTTGTTTTTTTTACCTGCTATACTTATCTAATTTTTCTTTAAGTTTATCTTTATCAATCAGTATAATCTTTTTGCTTTTTATCTTTATTATCTCCTGTTTTGTAAATATATTTAACAGTTTAGTGGCTGTTACCCTTGAAGTACCAATTAAATTAGCAATTTCCTGATGGGTTAAAACAAGTTCAATAACTGTTCCTTCTTTTTTTTCAATCCCAAAATCTCTTGAAAATCTATCAATTAAATCTGCCAGTCTTGCATCAGCATCCTGAAAAACCAGACCTCTAACCTGACTGGTTAACAATCTTGTTTTTTTGGACAGGGCTTCAATAATTTTCAAGGCCATAGCCGGTCGTTTCATAATTATTTCTTCCAGCTGTTTCCAGGATAGAATTATCAGAGTTGCATCTTCCACAACTTCTGCAGTTAGTGGCTGAGGGGCATGGTCAAAAATAGATATTTCCCCGAATATATCACCTTCCTGAAGAATATGAATAACTTTTTCTTTACCTTCAGGTGACATCATTGATAATTTTACCCTTCCTTTGATTAAAAAATATAATTTTTTAGCCTTTTCATTTTCGAAAAAAATAAATTCTCCCTGATTAAAGTTTTTTTCAAAAGCCCTTTCACACATTAATTCTATTTCCTGTTCATCAAGACGGGAAAAAACAGATAGATCCTGAAGGCATTTCTGGTTTTTTGCCATTGTTTGCACTCCCTTTAATTTTTGTTTTTCCTTTGTGAACATTTGTGACATAACCCATAAAATTTAATTCGATGATTAATAATATCAAACTTATGCTCTGTTTCAATTTTTTCTTCGAAACTTTCCAGCATCCTATCATTAAATTCAGTAATATGTCCACATTTAACACATATTAAATGATGATGGTGTTCATCTTTAATATTTAATTCATATCTTTTATATGTACTATTAAAATCAAGTTGATTTAGAATACCCAGTTTACAAAAAAGCTCCAGTGTCCTGTAAATAGTGGCCAATCCAACCTCCGGATTTATTTTTTTTACTTCCATATATAATTCTTCTGCATTATAATGTTTATGCCTATTTTTTATAAAAACTTTTAAAATATCTTTTCTCTGTTTTGTCAATTTATAATTATTGGTGCTTAATATATCTTTGAATTTTCCCAACAGTTTTTTCACTAATTTCATCTCCTCTTAACTGAAAATTTTTTTAAAATCTTAATTAAGGTTTTTTTCTGTTATATTTTTTTTGTAAATAAGTATATATAAAAATAACAGTAAAAAATACTTATTTATGGGAAATAGTTAAATTATTATCTTAATCTTATTATATAACCAATTGACAGCAGATGTAAAGCCTGATT
>PWOK01000246.1 GCA_003557445.1 Halanaerobiaceae bacterium | reverse complement strand
CTAAAAAATATAAATTCTGAATTAAATGAATCTCAGCCTGATTTAAAGAAAAAATTACAGGAATTTATAAAGGAAATAAATAAAATAAAAAACACATTAAAAGTTAATGATATTGACGAATTTATTGAATTACAAAAAATTATAGAAGAAAAACTGGCTTTAAACAATAATCAGGATAATGTCTCCAGTGTCCATGCAAATTATCTACAGAAATGTGTCATAAATTCTTCAGGCGATGTTGTTGTCAATAATGGATGTTATAATTCTCAAATTTATGCCAATGGCAATATTATTATCTGGGGAGACCAGGGATTTGTTAGAGGTGGAAAATATTATGCTGATGGTTATATTTATGTTAAAGAAGCAGGGAATAAGTTTGGCTGTACCAGTTTTAAGATAGGTAAGGGTTTTTATACAGAAAAAATAACTGGAATTATTGAAGTTAAAGCAGCAAGTGATACCTACAGGATTGAGGATAAAAGAAACAGTGTTTATTTAAAAGTCAATGAAGAGGGAAAAATTAGAGAAATGACTAAAAAGCCAGCTACAGAAGAAATCAAAAAAATGGCAAAAGTTAATATAATTCCGTCTGTTAAGGGGGATTAAAATGAATAAGTATATTAAACTCGTTGTTGAAATGTTAAATTTTTATGATCTCTATAATTCCAATCACAGTGAAGAGGTTGCCCGGCTTTCAGTTGAAGTTGGCAAACAATTAAAAATGAGTGAAAATGATCTTTTAACACTGGAAACAGCAGCCTTTTTACATGATTCAGGTAAGTTATTATTGGAAGATGAGGTTTTAAATAAACCGGGAAAACTAAATAAAGATGAAAGAAAGATCATAGAGGCCCATCCCACACTTGGAGCTAATTTACTAAAAAAAGCAGGATTTGATGAACAGATAATAAAAACAGTGAAAGATCATCATGAATGGTGGGATGGAAATGGTTATCCTCAGGGATTAAAGGAAGGTGAAATTTCTTTTATGGCCAGAATTATATCTGTGACAAGTTCTTTTCATGTTATGACTTGCAGAAGCCTGTATTCTGAAAGAAAGAAAAGAAGTGAAGCCTTAGAAGAAATTAATAATTACAGGGGTACCCAGTTTGCTCCTGAGATAGTGGATGTATTTATTAAATGTATGGACAAATAAGTTTAGGGGGTTGAACCAGTGATATTTTTAATCAATAAATTCAAAAATGTTATATTTGTAATTCTTTTTGTAACAATAGTATTTACTTTTTTAAATAATTACAGGAGTACAATGGGTATTATTGAAGATAAGTATGATTCTCATCAGCAGCTGGTAGAAAAAAATGTTTTACAGAGCATTAATCATATTAGTGATGCCTATACAATAGCTGAAAATCAGTTAAATAAAGAGATGCAAGAATATTCTCTGGTTATGCAGGAAAAATACAGAGAAGAACCAGATGTAATGAACTGGGACCTGGAAGAAATGAAAAAGGAATTTGGAGATTATGAAATCTATATTATTGATAGTGATCTTAAAATAATCCGAACAACATATGAAGATGATTTAGGTCTTGATTTTTCTGTTTATAGTGGTTTTTCTCAGGTTTTAAGAGAAAGGCTGGAGAGTGATTCTTTTTCGGTTGACCGTCTTGATATATCAACGACAGGAGGAGACATAAAAAAATACAGTTATATGCCTACTCCTGATAAAAAATATTTACTGGAATTAAGTATTAAGGTTCAGGAAAAGTATCCTTCACTGGAGGGTTTAAATATATTTGCAGATGCAACCGAATTGACAGAGGATTATGATATAGTGGAAGAAATATCATTTTTCAGTGTTGAACCTGTTAATAAAGGTGTGGCTAAATTAACAGGTGACAGAGAGCCCTATCTTGATCCAGATATTAATGAATTTGAAAGGAGTCTGGCCAGAAACACTGTTTTAACAGGAGAAATGCAGACTAAAGAACTAAAACAAAATGGTTATAATTATACAAAAAAATTTTTTCCGGCCTTAATTTCCGGAGATAACAATCAGACAGGATGGAACTCCTATGTTATCGGTATTACTTATAATGATAAACCAGTACAGGAGGAAAAAGGTGAAAATAGAAATCTGTTTTTACTCAATGGTCTAATTATGACAGTTGTTTTTATATTATTTATTATAAGTGTGATTTTATTACTGAAAAAATATGAACATATGGCCTATCATGATCAGTTAACGAATTTACCCAATAGAAAATATTTATATGAAGAAATCAAAAGAAAAATTAACTGTGCCAATAATAATCATAAAAAAGTTGGTATATTATTTCTGGATATAGATAAATTTAAAGAAATCAATGATAAATACGGACATGATACAGGAGATCAGGTTTTGATCGAATTTACGGAAAGGGTTAATAAGAGTGTAAAAGATGGTGATCTTTTTGTAAGATTGGGTGGAGATGAATTTGTTATGGCCCTGACAGTTGATAACAGGGAAAAGATAATTAATAGGGCCAAAAAAATAATAGAAAGATTTAAAGAACCAATGATAGTCAAAAACAATAAATTAAAATTAAATATTAGTATAGGTATTGCTCTTTATCCGGAAAATGGTAGTAATATAAATGAATTAATCACAAAGGCTGATAGGGCTATGTATAAAGCCAAAAAAGCAGAGCAGAAATATGTCATATATCAGGATTAATCTTCATTTTTATCATTACTCGAAATTGTTAACTGGCATCTTTTATTAAAAAAGGTCCGGGCTCCTCTGTAAACCAGTATATAAACTGTCAGGGTTACACTGCCCAGAATACCCATCATAATTGCAATTTGATATTTTATTGCAGTTAAAGGAGGAGCTCCAGCCAGAATTTG
>PWOK01000227.1 GCA_003557445.1 Halanaerobiaceae bacterium | reverse complement strand
TTTTTAGTAATTGAAAGGGATTATGAAAATATATATTTAAACTGGGATAAAATAAATTACTTAGAGATAATAAGTAAAAATAAATTTGAAGATGAAGATTTTAATATTCTCTTAGAGAATAGTTCACTCCATATAAAACTTGATGAAGGTTCACCCTTAAATACATCAATTACAGTTAATGGACAGACCTCAGGTCGTAAGGTTTCAGATATCTATCTTATAGAGGACTTTCTCTTATTAAAAAGGCAGGATTACCATATCTTTATTTATCCACTTCATTCTATAGTAGAATGGAGTTACAGAAAAGATATTGAAAAATAAATATTTCAAAAATATTTTTGGAGGTTTTATTATTAAAAATCAAAAATTTAAAATAAAAAAATTAGCTGTCAAACCAGAACCTGGAGTTTATTGTTATTTAAAGAAAGATGAAAGAAAAAGTAATTATCATAAAAGTGAAATTAAACCGGTAATTAATATTGATTTACATAGTATTTTAAATGAATCTATAAAGGTTAATACCATTATAAAAATATATAAGGATAATAAATTAAAAAGTAAAAAAGATAAATCTTATAATATAACAAAAGAACAAAAATCATTAAAAATAAAATTAGAAAAAATAAATAAACCAGGGAACTGGAAAATTAAGGTTCAGATATTGAGTAAGGAAAAATTAATTGCAGAAAAGGAATTTAAATATGTTTTTTCAAAGGAGAAAATTCTGGAGAATTATAAAACTTCCTGGGTAGGTAATACTTTTGGAACTAAAGATAAATGGATACAGAATTATATATGTGAAATGGATTTAACTGAAGATGGAAGTGTCTGGACCTGCAGTTTCTGGGATGAAGGAACCAGGGCTTCAGGGATTTATAAAGATGGTAAACCGGTAAAAATATTAAGAAAATATAAAGAAGAAGGAAGACCGGGTGTTCGAGGATATGCTGTGGCAGCAGGGAAAGAATATGCTTTTGTAGGTATGGGAGATAAAGTAGCAAAATATAAACTTGATGGCACACCTCTTCCGGTAATTTATGAAACAGGTAAGGTTAAAAGTATGGATATCAAAAATGATAAACTTTATCTGGTTGATAAAAAGGGAGATATTCAAATCTGGGATACTGTTAAAAACAAACTTCTTCATAAGTGGAATCTGGAAGATCCCCAACAGCTGGATTTGAGACATACCTCAAAAATTGCAGTAGCTCCTGATAACACCCTCTGGATAATCTGTGGTAAGGAAATTCTTAATTTTACAGTAGAAGGTAAAAAAACAGGTAAAAAAATAGATGATATAGATATTCCTGTGGCAGTTTCTTTTGATAACCAGGATAGATTAATTGTCTGTGATGATGGGCCTAAACAGCAGGTTTTCTTTTTGGATATCCAGCAAAAACCAGAGCCTGTTGCTGTTTTTGGAAAGGAAGGAGGAATTCTTTCCGGAACTCCGGGACTTGATAAACCACTTAAATTTCGTGATCTGGTTGGGGCGGAAACAGATCAGAATGGTAATATCTATATAGGTATGGGTTATCCTTATGAAGGCCCGGATAATGGGACTATTATCAAGAAATTTACCCCAGAAGGAAATTTGGTCTGGGAAATAAGAAATGACATGTTTGTGGATACTCTTGATGTTGATCCTGATTCTGATGGTAATGATGTTTATGGTGTTTCCGAACATTATAAAATGGATTACAGTAAAGAAAATGGTCAGGAATGGTCTCATTTTGCCTGGACTATTGATAAATATAAATATCCTGATGATCCCCGTCTTTATTTAAAAGCAGGTATGAACCATGGTTTGACTACTCCCTGGATTAGAAGAATTGAAGGGCAAAAAATTATGTTTATAACCGGAATGTATTCTGCTGAATTATATATATACCGTTTTGATGGTGAAATTGCAGTACCTTCAGGTATTATAGCCAAACAGAAAATAGAGGTTAGTGATAAATCCCATCTGGCAGGCTGGCAACCCCCCTATCAACCCAAAAAGGGGCGTTATATCTGGAGGGATTTAAATGGTGATGGTCATTTTCAAAAAGATGAATTTTTAGAGGCTGATGGAGAAAAAGATGCTGCATCCTGGGGCTGGTGGGTGGACAGCACTGGTGATATCTGGCAGGCTTTTGATTATGGCAAAATACGTCAAATAAAATGCCAGGGACTGGACAAATACGGTAATCCAGTATATTCCAGAAATGATGCAGTTGAATTTCAGGAACCAGATTGTTTTGATGAATTAACCAGGGCTTATTATTTTCCCAATACTGATACCATGTATTTAAGTGGATACAGTCAGGATTTTCCCAGAATTGGTGGGGAATGGGGACAGGTAGGTCGGGAAATAAAAAGGATTGATAACTGGTCAAATAAACAAAAAATCAGATACAGTATTGCTTTACCTCATGATCCCAGTAGTGATGATCCTGGTAAACTGATGGGTGCTAAAACAATGACTGTGGCCGGAAACAGAATGTTTGTTGGTTATTTAAGCAGAGGATTAAACCCTGATTATGATGGTCCGGCAGAGGTAAGGGTTTATGATAGTGAAACTGGAGAATTCTGTGGAAGTTTAATTCCTGGACCGGAAGTTTCCGGTTATTCAGGCTGGCTTGATTTGCCCTATGCTATTAATGCTTTTCAAAAATCAAATGGAGAATATCTGGTTTTTGTTGAAGAAGATGGTCGGGGTAAAGTATTGTTATACAGAATTTATGAATAAAATACAGTGATGTTAAAGTAATAAAGTGATTTAAATATAAAAATTTCCGGAGGCTTTTAATAACCTCCGGATTTTTTTAATATTTAATTTTGATAAACTTCAGGTTTTTTCATAAAATC
>PWOK01000232.1 GCA_003557445.1 Halanaerobiaceae bacterium | reverse complement strand
GTTATCTGTTCACCCCGTATTTCTCCTGCCATATCCTCCAGTTCTTCTATTATGTTTTCAAAATAGGCTGCCTGATGACCAATTATTTCAATAATTCCCGGTATCCTCTGTTCAAGATTATAATCCCTTAGAGGATCAGGATCCGGTGAAGTTATCATAATAATTCTACGGTAAACACTACTCATATTATAAAGCTGTCCTTCTATACCACGAATTATATCAGCTAAATCACCAAGTACTACTTCCATTGTTATCGTGTTTTTTCCTTCTTCAAGATAAAACAGATATGGTTCTTCTCTATCCTTCATACCCAGCAGATCCATATTGTAATAATTGGAAAATGGAAAGGATAAAACCCTGACATCCTGAAAAGGAATTTGCCCATTAACTCTAAATTCTCTGTGGCTATTTATTCCTCGCTGCTGATCCTGTTTACCTTTTATAGCTATCTGATAAAGACCTGCTTCAGGCACTTCAAATTCCCAGGTAATAAAATCACCACTTATACTCCATCTATGTCCACCAATTGCATTCAGTCTCTGTTGTACAGGATGATATTCTTTCATTGTTGGATCCCCACGATCAAAATAGGGGAAAATAGTGGCATTTGATCTGTAACTGGCATCCTGCCCCATTATCTCAAGATAAAAATCTTCAACTACCTCATAGCCTCTTTCTTCATAAGTACCACGAACACTTTCATAATCTTTAATTTCTTCTTTTTGTTTTATCCTTATTTCACCTAAAGCTACAGGTTCATTTAAAGAAATAATCCTTAAAGTGTTTTTACCCTCTTCAAAATAATATTTGAATGGTTCCGGATGATAACCAAGTGCATCTTTCAAATAAACATTTCTCCATCTGGGTAATTCAATCTGTCTTGGGCGAACTTCATTACCCATATCATCAACCAGAATATCATAAGCATCTCCCCAGGTCCTGTGAAAATCAATCTGTCTGGCTTCCTGAAAAGGACGTTCTCCATTAATCCAGATATCCCTTTGAACTGTTCCAGACCTACCGGGAACTGGATAATAATTGATCTCTATATTATACAAACCTGCATTTTCAACCTCAAATTCCCATTCTATATATGGCCTTCCCTCTTCATCAATTTCATCTACAGTTATAATTGCTTTACCGGGTTTATCTCCCAGACCTTCTTCAATTTCCACCGGCATATTGGTATCAGAATATTGATCAGGATATAAGATTATTTCATCATCAGGACTTGGTACTCCTTCATGTTGTTCTAAATATTCTTCATAAGTAGTCTCTCTTTCAAGTCCTAAAGTTTGAGTTTGAGCTGATACAATATCGGCAGCTGTAAAAACCAATAATAAAACTACAAGAAAAATAAAAATCTTAAATTTAGGCATGTTTTCCCTCCCCCACATTACAGTTATTTCCTCCTTTGAAAAATATTTTGACATTTGTTTTTTTATTTAATTGTAAAAAAAATATAAGAAATATAATATTAATTACTCCTATAAACTTAATTTTATAAGTTATTTATTTTTCCGGCCTCCTTAAATAAAAATAACTCTAAAGGTTTTTATAATTATTTAGTAGTTATAGAAGTTTAATATAGTGTTAATATAAATATAATCAATTTTTTGTTTATTATTATATTAACATAACCATCTTTAAAAGTCAATACAGTTTTACAACTTAAAACACCTTTGTCTCCCGAGTTATTTATCTTTTCACTCTACCTGAGGCATTACCTGCTGCAAGGGTTTTAACCTCTTTTAAAGTTACCTGGTTAAAATCACCCGGTATTGATTGTTTTAAGCAGGAGGCTGCAGCACCAAATTCTGCTGTTTCCTGCAGGTCTTTACCGGTAAGTCTACAGTAAATTAAACCACCAGCAAAAGAGTCTCCTCCTCCTACCCTGTCCACTATATGAATTCTGTATCTGTTAGACTGAACAAAATTCTCTCCATTGTATAAGACTACCAGCCAGTCATTAACTGAAGCACTATGGCTTATTCTTAAATGACTGCCAACAAGTTCCAGGTCAAATTTTTCAATCAGCTGTCTGGCCACATCATGATATCCTTCTATGTTGAGTTCTCCTCCTGTAATATCAGATCCACTTTTTATAGAAAAGACTTTTTCTGCATCCTCTTCATTGGCAATTACAATATCAGTATATTCCATTAATTCGGTCATTACTTCTTTTGCCCTTTTCTGGCTCCATAATTTTGCTCGATAATTAAGATCACAGCTTACCTTGATCCCTTTTTCACTGGCAGCCTTTACGGCCTCAAGTGTAACCGCAGACATATTTTCGCTCAGTGCTGGAGTAATACCTGTATAATGAAACCACTCTACTCCTTTGAATATTTTATCCCAGTTAAATTCACCGGGGTTGGTTTCTGCTATTGCCGAATGAGCTCTATCATAAATAACATTTGATGGACGCTGGCTGGCACCATTTTCACAATAATAAATACCAAGCCTGTTACCTCCCCGTAAAATATGATCAGTATTAACTCCAAACCTCCTTAAATGATTTAAAGCAGCCTGACCAACAGGATTTTGAGGAAGTTTAGTAACAAAAGCAGCATTAAGGCCATAATTGGCCAGAGAAACTGCCACATTGGCTTCTCCTCCTCCATAAATAATATTAAATTTATCGGCCTGAATAATTCTTTTATAATCAGGTGGTGTTAATCTTAACATTATTTCTCCAAAAGTAACAACCTTTTTCATTTTTACCATCCTTTCTTTAATTCTCTCTTGCTTCTTGAATACGTTCAATAAATTCTTTAGCAGTTTGAGTACCCTTTTTGAAATTGCCTATTTTAGCTCCTGCAGTTAAAGCACTACCAGCACCAACAGCAAAACTACCCGCCTTTATCCATTCGGCAACATTC
>PWOK01000244.1 GCA_003557445.1 Halanaerobiaceae bacterium | reverse complement strand
TCCTTGTCTTCGGCGTATTCTCGAATGTCGGTAATGTGCTCATCGTACAGGTCCGCCCCGAATTCTTTTCGGGCTTCGGATTCCTGTTGTTTCCGAGCCTCGGCGACTTTCTCACCTTCGACGAGTTCCCGGAGTTTCTGCACTTCCGACATGACCTCATCGTTGTTACCCACTTGAGTCTGAGACCCGAAGGCTCCGGGCTGCTGTTGCTGTCCGGCAGGGGGCGGAGCCCCAGCGGGATTCGTTTGTCTGGGTTGATATCCCCACTGTCTCGTCAATCTCTCCACCACCTGTCCTGGATTTTGTCCGGAAGTCGTCGCTACACCATACCCCGCCTGGTAGTACTGGGCTATTTCGTCGAGGTTAGTAGTACCGAACTTCTCCCGCAATTGCTTCTCGAACCGGCTACGCTCCTTAGCAGTGTGTTTATTCAGGATCTCGTCTACCTTGGACTGCGGTAGTCTCGGTTCGTCTAGTTCATCGGTATCGATATCGTCGGGTTCTGGTGGTTCGTCGGACGGATCATCGAAGTCGGGTTCGCGGTTGCCAGGGGGGTCGTCGTAATCCAGGTCGTCGAAATCATCGTAAATACTCTCGTCAGGGTACCCATCTTCTTCGAGAGTTTGATTCCGATCTGGAGTATCGACATCGTGACCGGCCTGGGGCGCGTCCGATAAATTGGCTTCGTCTCCGCCACTCGGTTCTTCGTCCCTAATGTGGTACTTAGGCATTTCTGTTACCCCTTCCCCGTTTAAGGCCCGTCGGCCATTCCCGTTTTAGGGCCGTCGCCCGTATTTACGTCTTATCGATAAACCTTTGGGAGAAGGTACCGGAAGTACCCTCACTCCACTTACCCTCGTTGCGACGAGTAGATCCCGAGACTTTCTCGAAGTTAGCACCGCGATCGCTCGCCTGGGTGCCTCCACCCTTGGTGATCTTGGTGGAACCGCCCTTTTCCCTACGAGCCTTTACCATCAGTCGTCACCTCCTCTCGGGGGAGGCTGCTGTCCGGCTCCGGGGCCAGCGAAGGTACGTTCACCTATACGCTCGCCCCCGCCCTCTTCCTGTGGACCTCCACCCATCCGGGCGAGGATCTCTTCCCATCCGGGGAAGTTAGTCATTTCAAGCAACGCCTGATGGTCGATGGCTCCACGGTCGAAGAATTCTATGGCTCGTTCGGCCATCATAGCCTGGGAGTACGGAGTAGCCGGTCCGATACTGACTTCCACATCGAACTCGGGGAACTTCACTTCCTGGAATACCTGCTCCATTTCTTCGGGACTGAGTTGTTCGGGTCGAACGCCAGCCTCCTGTAGTTCGGCCATTACAGCCCGATCTACCATACGTTCCTCTAGAGCCTTACGCACATCCAGGGTAGTAACCTCGGACTGTCCCGTCATACGGATATGTCTCGGTTCATCGTAGTGCTCTAGAATCAGCCAATTACCCTGGTCCGCCATCTCACTTAGGGCCGCGTCCATTTGACGGTTCTTCTGACGCACCCGGATGTTGGCGGCTTCTTGCAGAGCGATGATGGCACTGGAGGCCCGAACACCCTCGGGTCTACGACCCTGCACGACATCGTGTACTCCGAGTATTTGTTCGGCGGCGTGGATTAAGAAGTCCAGATGTTGAGGTATGTGGGGTGGGAGACTCAGACCGGGCATCCGTTCCACGCCGCCGTTACCGCTAAAGATCACAGCACCGGGCATATCGTTGAATATAGCCGCGTCGTCCTCAGTTAGCCCAGAGAGGGACTTATTTACGTGCCATTGGGCGTTGGACATCAAACGGGTATTATCGATGATCTGAGCCTCAAACGTATTGATGAGACGCTGAATCATCTCGATAATTTCCAATTCGCCCATTCCCCAGAAATGTTTGTCCAAGGTATAGTCGTCCGCCTTGGCGAAGGGGAACCGGTTATGTTCATACACGGACTTATTGCTACCGTCGTACTTACCGCCGATAACATCGAAGACCACGTCCTGGCAGTAATACATCACACAGGCTCGACCCTCTTCGTCCCGGAAGTGGTACTCATTGACGATAGCAGATTGTTCTCCAAATCCCGCAGAAGCCTGGTTACCTTCCGCGTCGTCGTAATCCTGGGAATCCCCGGAGACCAGGGGAGCCTTCTCAGACCAACGGCGCATAAGGTACTCGATAGGCTTTAGGGCCGTCTGGAAACAAAACTCCATATCCTCGATCTCGTAAGCCCTAGGATCGTTATAAAAATTTTGCGGGGCTATTTGCCTATAAGCCACTTCACCTAATTCATCGTACTGCTCGGGGTCCCACACCGTTTTGAAAATGGTACTACCGTATTTGAGGCTACTGCGTACGGCTTCGGTAAATCGACCCTGCATACGGTTCACATACCACAGGTAATTTTGGTGGTGTTGGAGTAATTCCGCCAATCGTTGATCGCGGTTACTCCTGCGAGGATACACAGTGATGTTCGGGTTGGAATCCGCCATACGAGATACGACGGACTCTACGAAGGCAAACCCGAAGTTAAGTACCGGTTTCGATTTGTGGGCGGGGACGTGCCCAACCCAGTGTTCACCCCGGTATAGGCGATCCATATCGCGCCATTTGGCGTGGAGGCCGCGACCCTGGGGGTCCACCTTGGCCGCCTTGGAAGACTCGAACCGATCCTTAGCCAATTCCAGTAATTCGTTCTCCTCACTGGTATTGGCGTCCAACTGGTTAATGTCGGACTTAGCCTCCCGCCTTTTTTCAATCCATGGAATACGGGCCACTGATTACCTCCTACCTAACGGCGTCGTTATAACTACTCATCATTTGGGCTCTACGCTGTTTCCATTTGCGGTCGTCTATTACCGAGCGATGGACAAAATCTACTACCTTGGACTCCTG
>PWOK01000290.1 GCA_003557445.1 Halanaerobiaceae bacterium | reverse complement strand
TGGAAGCTATATATTTCAGTGCTAACACCATTACTTTACTTGGTTATGGTGATATTTACCCTGTCCATATACTACCTCAATTATTGTCTGTTTTTCAGATTATTACCGGTGTGTTTTTATTAATTGTCACTTTTACCATTTATGTTACCTTAAATTTTACTGATAATAAAAATCTTAACAAACCAAAAACTAAACAAAAACAAAAAAATAGTAAAATATATATTATCACACAGTTATTATTAATCACTGGTATTATTGTATTTTTGTCAATTATTAACCACTGATTTTTACTTCCTTTTCAGCTTTTTGCTTATTTTGCTTATACTGATTGCTTTTCAATTCAAGAATTTCCAGGGGACAATTCTTTATACATTCAGAACATTTCATACAGAAATCATTATCAAACTGGTTTTTTGGGTTAAAGTTTTTATAGGGCTCCAGTTCCAGGGGACAGGCCTGAGCACATAACCCACATTCTTTACACTTTTCAGGTGAATTAATTGTAACCAGTTTTGAGGTGTTTTTATTTATCCCTGTCAGTTTACCCAACCTGTATATTAATTGAGTCATTGTTCCCATAGGACAGAAAGAACACCAGCTTCTGGGACTTATTAAAACAGCCAGACTGATTCCCAGAATTGTGGGCATTACCAGATACTGAATCACAAATACAAAACCAAGATTATTTATAAATTCTTCCTGACCGGTATAATTCATAACCCTTATTATCCTGAATATAAACATCGCCATAAAAAATATGAAAAAACCATATTTTAAATAGCTGGATTTCAAAATATCAGGAATTTTTCTTTTGAAAGAAACTTTTTTAAGTATCACATCAAACAAACTTCCATGAGGACAGAGATTTCCACACCAGTATTTACCTTTAAACAAAGCAGTAACCATCAAAGTTATCATTATTGCCAGTACCAGTAACCCGAGAACAGGGTAAAATAAACCACCAAAAGCAACTAAAGGAACCAGAATCCAGGAATATTTTTTAATTAATTGCTTTTCATATGACATTTTTTGTTATCACTCCAATATTATTTATTTTAATTAACTATATCATCTTTTTAAAATACTTTTTGTTAAGGAATTAACAAAAAGGGAGGTAGACAAATATATTTTTACATATTATAATAATATAAAGAATTAAAAGGATGGAGTGAAATTATGGGTGTACAGATTGATAAATACAATTTTGAAGGTCCCTATAAATCTTTAAATAAACTAAAAAACAAACCCGGGATTTATGCCATCCATGGGAAAAACAATGATCATCTTAAATTAATAGATATTGGTGAAGCAGCCATGATTAGAGATAGAATAAAAACCCATGAAAGAATGAAATGCTGGTTTAAATACAACTATGGCCATACAATTACTGTTTCTGTTTATTATACAAAACACTGGAATCAGGGCAGCAGGATGAAAGTTGTCCGTAAATTAAGACACAAACTTTCTCCCCCCTGTGGTAAGAAAACAGATGGAAATTTATTTTTTCTACAGGATATGTAAGATAATTTTTTATCAATAAGGTGGTAATAATGAAAAAAAAGACTATCAAACATTCAAAAACAATAATGTCCAGAATTATGATGCCCCAGCAGGCTAACCCCTCAGGAAATGTTCATGGTGGGGAAATAATGAAATTCATGGATGAAACAGCCTATGTGGTAGCCAGAAAGCACTGTCACTGTAATGTAGTTACCGCCAGAGTAGATGAATTACAGTTTTTATTGCCCATTTATGTAGATAATTTAACCACCTGTAGAGGTAAACTTGTTTTTGTGGGAAGAAGTTCTATGGAGGTCAGTGTTGAGGTCCTGGTGGAAAATCTGGAATATGAGAAACAAGCAAAAACAGCCCTAACAGCCTATTTTACTATGGTTGCCCTGGATGATAAAGGAAAACCGGTTCAGGTACCGGGATTAAAACTAAAAACAGAAGCTGAAAAACGTGAGTTTGCCGAAGGGAAAGAAAGATATCAGAAATATAAAGAGAGTGATTAATCACTCTCTTTTTTATGTTTATCCAGTTTTTCTGATATTTCTTCAAGTTTTTCTGCTATTTTACTTATGTTTTTTAAAGGTTTATGTTTGATTATATTTTTGATCAGGTAAATAATTAAACAGATCAAAACAATCCAGAAAATTATATTTAATATATGAATTACTGCTGTACTCATATATCAAACCTCCCTCTTAGAATTTTCGTATTAATGAAAAACCAAATTCAAAGATACCTCCTTGATTATCATCGAGAAATATGTATCTATCACCAGCCCTGACAGCCAGTTTTATAGATTCAGTAAGATCTAAATCACCTTCAATCCCCAGTTTAAATCCTTTATTCACTGTAAAATCAGAATTTAAATCAGTATTAAGATTATTCCTGAAAAAACCAGCACCACCAAGAATGTTAATATTCTTTATTAATTCATATCTTAAAGTAACCATATAACCAAACAACCAATGATCATAACCTGTATGTACATATTCTATTTCTCCACCAACTGCTGTGTTATGGGTTATATGTTTTGCAAGGCCTGTAAATACTCCATATCCCTGATTATTACCTATATCATAACCTAAATTTAATTTGTTAAAAGATAACCCGGCATACATATTAGATGAAATGGGTATATATGTTTCTCGAAATCTCAGAGATTTACTGTCCTCTTTTTCTTCTTTAAGCTCCACTTTTTTTTCCCAATCAATTTCATCTCTTTCAATTATAAATATAATCTCTTCATTTTCATTTTCATTTTCACTTTCTATATTTCCCTCTTCAGCCATAACAGTAAACACAGAAAAGATTAAAAACATAAACAAAAAAAATAGAATTTTCTTTTTCATAAAAACCTCCTCCATTTTTTTGG
>PWOK01000352.1 GCA_003557445.1 Halanaerobiaceae bacterium | reverse complement strand
TGGTAAATTAAACTTCATATTAATAGCTCCTTTGGTTTAATTTAGTTCTTCAATTTGCTTTTCAAGTTTATCAAGACGTGAATTGAGCTCATCCAGTTCTTCTCTGGTAACAAAACCGGCTTTTGACAATCTTTTTTTGATGTTTTTAATGAAATTATCGGAAATTTTACTGGTTTCTGCCTCTGTTCTCTCAATAAACCTATCCAGTAATTCTTTACCCTCTTCCCGGGTAACATCTCCCTGATTAATCATTTTTTCAACAATCTCTTCAGCCTTTTCTTTTGTAACCACAAGTGTTCCCAGACCGGTAAAAAGAATATCCTCAAGTAATTTTTTCATAATTAAAACCACCTTTCTTTAAAATGTAATTTTAAAAAACTCTCTCCATCTATTGAAGAGAGTTTTTTATTCATTTTATTTAGATGAAGCAGTTTGTGCAAACTTATTATTCCAGGTGACAAGCAAAGGACTGGCAATAAATATGGATGAATAACTACCTGCTGCAAGACCTATTAATAAGGCCAGCATAAATGTCTGCAGGGCAGCTCCTCCAAATAAATATATAGCCAGTACAGTTACCAGTGTTGTAATAGATGTATTGATAGAACGGGGTAAAGTATCAACAACAGCTTTATTGGCCAGATCAATAAAAGGTGTTCTCCGCATTAATGTCATATTTTCTCTTATACGATCAAATATTACAATAGTATCATTAAGTGAATAACCGAGAATGGTTAATAATGCCGCAATAAAAGGAGTATTAACCTCATGGCCAATAATTGTAAATAGACCAACAGTTATAATAACATCATGTAGTAGGGTAATAATGGCCACTACCGCAAATCTAAATTCAAAGCGAATACTTATATAGATTAAGATTGCAATAGAAGCTATTAATAAAGCCCAGAAAGCATTTCTTCTTAACTGTTGTCCAATAACAGGACCCACTGTTTCCTCTGAAAACAATTCAGCTCCAGGGATATTATCTTCAACAGCAGCCACCATTCTACTTATTTCTTCTGTTTCCAGCTGCCGGGAGCGAATCATAATACCCGGTTGACCATCTTCATCCACCTGGCGTATAGAAGCTTCAGGGGCTATATTTATATCCTCCAGAATCTGTCTTATTTGATCGGTTTCCACTTCTTCCTCAAAACCAAAATAAATTACAGTACCACCATCAAAATCTATTCCCAGATTTAAACCGGTTGTAAAGAAAAAGATTAAACCGATTATTAATAATGTCAGTGAAAAGCTATACCATATTTTTCTTTTGCCAAGAATGTCCATCTCAATCTACCTCCTCTGTGCACCAAATGATTTTTCATTTTTTAGTAGTGCTGTATTTGTGAATAAACCTATTATTGTATTTGTTACAAAAAATACTGTAAAGAGATTAATAACAATACCTATACTCAAAGTAACAGCAAACCCTCTTACAGCACCTGTTGTAAAATAAGCCAGGATTAAAGCTGTCATCAGGGTGGTTAATTCTGCATCAACAATTGCAGTATAAGCTCTCTTAAATCCTGCATCTATTGCAGTTTTTAATGTTTTCCCATTCTTTCTTTCATCCTTTATTCTTTCAAAAATAATGATATTGGCATCAGCGGCAATACCTATTGAAAGAATCAAACCTGCTATACCCGGTAAAGTCAGTGTGGCTCTAAATCCGGCCAGTGTACCCAGAAAAAGAACACCATAAATACTCAGGACAATGGCTATTAAAACACCGGGGAATTTATAATAAAATATCATATATAAACAAACAAGTAAAAGACCAATCAAACCGGCCCTGATACTATCTTCCAGGGCTATTCTACCCAGAGTTGGCCCTATATATCTGCTTTCCTCAATGGTAAGAGGTACCGGTAAAGCACCCTCTCTGATTAAAACGGCAATATCCTGGGCTTCAGATACAGTAGAAAAACCGGTAATTTCACCTGAATCTCTGATAACATCATTAACTCTGCCCATTGTTAGTTGTTCTTCATCAAGAAAAAAACCAATATTTCTTCCCAGATACTGTCTGGTTATCTGTTCAAATTGGTTTGCTCCTTCTCTATCCAGAGAAAATTGAATTACAGCTCCAGCACCACGGGCCCTGGCTTGAGCATTACTAATATGCTCACCACTCATTAAAACCTCACCCTGTTCATTTTGAATGGTCAGGACCGCTGTTCGACCTATAATATCAATGGCATCATGTGGATCTTCAACAGCCGGTAATTCAATTATAATTTGATTTCTTTCAGGTACTGTCTGAATTACTGCTTCAGCCAGCCCCAGTTCATTAACCCTGCGTTCCAGTATTTCTCTTATTCCTGACATAACATCTGAAGTAACTTCTCTATCTTCTGTAGGCTGAGCCTGTAAAACAATATGAGAACCACCTTCCAGGTCCAAACCCAGAT
Source organism: Halanaerobiaceae bacterium (assembly GCA_003557445.1). Next base: position 9,123 of record PWOK01000352.1, on the reverse strand, counting down.
TAATCCCATAATATTGATAAGAAGCAATAGCAGCAATTAATGCCAGTACTATTATACCAACTTTAATATATTTCTTTTGTTTATAATTCAAATTCATTTTCCCTGAGCCTCCCTATTTTCAATAACTTGATTAAGATTTATTATATTATAAAATATTACTAAAATCCTATGAAATATTTGTAATTAAATATTATAGTCATAATGATCTACAAGCCTTATTTCATTTAAAGGCCAGTAAACCCAGAATGCCCTTCCATCAATCGAATCCATATCAACAAAACCAACTCTTCCATCTCTGCTGTCAGTACTATTATTTCTATTATCACCCATCACAAAATAATGGTCTTCAGGTACTTCTACCTTTTCATGAACACCAAACATTCTTTGATTAAGATAATCTTCCTCAACAGGTTGTCCATCAATAAATGTTTTTCCCTCTTTTATTTCTATTGTTTCTCCCGGTAATCCCACAATTCTTTTAATATATTTTTTTCCAGAATCATACCGGGGAGAAAAGACAATAATATCTCCTCTCTCCGGTTTTTGAATACGGTAGATAAATTTATTGACAAATAACCTTTCTCGTGAAGAAAGAGTGGGTTCCATGGATTGACCTTCTACTACAAAAGATTGGGCCACAAATGTGATAATTAAAAAGGCCAGAACAGCAGCTATTATTAATGATTGAAAAAATTCTTTAATATCTCCTGAATCCATTAAAAATCATATCCTCCCACTGAAATTATTTTTTCTTTTTATCAGATTTGTCCAGTCTACCTATTGCATTTTTAATTACTTCAATATCCACATCGGAAGTTATCCTTAAAGTTATAATATTATCTTTAATTTTAATTACTTTACCCTTAATACCACCGATTGTAATTATTTTATCTCCTACCCGTAAATTATCAACCATATCCTGATGTTGTTGTTCCTTTTTCTTCTGGGGACGTATCAGAAAAAACCAGAAAATACCAAATATCAATGCAAAAGTAATTAATGTTGGTAATAATTCATTCAATTTTATTCCTCCTCAATTTTTTTAGATTTAATTTTTTAGCCTTAGTAATAATTCAATAATAATAGCAGGATATCCTGCATTTTAAAAGAAAATATTTATTTTAAAATAATTATAACATAAATTTTATAATTATACCAATATTGATTTTAAGAAGAATTATACCTATCATAAAATTGATCTCTAAAATCCATTAGTGTATTTTCTCTAATAGCCTCCCGTATATTTGACATCAGATTAAGATAAAAATATAAATTATGGTAGGTGGTAAGTCTTACCCCCAGAATTTCTTTTCTCTTTAACAGATGCCTGATATATCCTCTGGTATAATTCTGACAGACATAACAATCACATTCAGGGTCCACAGGAGAAAAATCCTTTTTGTATCTGGCATTACGAATTGTTATTCTCCCTTTTGCAGTATACACAGATCCATGTCTGCCAATACGTGTTGGCAGAACACAATCAAACATATCAATCCCCCTGATTACCCCATCTATGAGATCAGTGGGTGTTCCCACCCCCATCAAATATCTTGGTTTAGCATCAGGCAGTTCAGGAACAGTATCCTCCAGTACTTTTAACATATCTTCTTTTTTTTCACCAACACTTAGACCACCAATGGCATATCCCGGAAAATCAAGTTTAATTAATTCCCGGGCACAACTCTGACGAAGGTCAGTAAAAACCCCTCCCTGGACAATAGCAAACAGTGATTGTCCTTTATTGTTAGCCATGGCTGTTTTACATCTTTCAGCCCATCTTAAGGTCCTGGCTACTGATTTTTTGATATAGTTATAATCTGCTGTTCCTGGAGGACATTCATCAAAGGCCATCACTATATCTGAACCCAGTTGCTGTTGAATTTTTATGGATTTTTCAGGAGAAATAAAATGACTTGATCCATCAATATGGGACTGAAAAAAAACACCTTCTTCTTTTATCTCCCTTAAGTCAGCAAGACTGAAGACCTGAAAACCACCACTATCTGTTAGTATAGTCTTATCCCAGTTCATAAATTCATGAAGTCCTCCTGCTTCAGCAATCAGTTCAGACCCCGGTCTTAAATATAAATGATAGGTATTACCCAGGATAATTTTAGACCTGATTTCTTTTAATTCATCAGGGGTCATTGCTTTTACAGTAGCCTGAGTACCAACAGGCATAAAAATCGGTGTTTCTATATGACCATGAGGTGTTTCAATTAACCCCATTCTTGCCTGAGATTTATTATCTTTATCCAGTACATCAAATTTAAGTGACATTAATTTATGGCATCCTTTCTGAGATTAATATATAAACATCGCATCTCCAAAACTATAAAATCTGTATTTTTTTTCAACTGCTGTCTTATAGGCTTTCATCACTTTTTTTTTGCCGGCAAAGGCACTAACAAGCATAATCAGGGTTGATTTTGGTAAATGAAAATTGGTAATAATTCCATCAATTACTTTAAACTCATAACCGGGATATATAAAAATATCAGTCCATCCCTTAGATTCTTCTAACTGGCCTTTTTCTGTAACAACCCCCTCCAGAGTCCTTGTTACTGTAGTCCCTATGGCAATTATTCTCTTTCCTGCTTTTTTTGTTTTTTTAATTCTGGAAACTGTTTCAGAGCTTATTTCATAGTATTCTGCATGCATATCATGTTCTTCTACATTATTAACTTTTACAGGCCTAAAGGTACCCAGACCAACATGTAAAGTGATATCAGCAATTTGAATACCTTTTTCTTTAAGTGATTTTAAAAGTTCAGGGGTAAAATGAAGACCGGCAGTGGGTGCAGCAGCTGAACCTTTTTTTTGTGCATAAACAGTCTGATATCGATCCGGTTCTTTTAATTCTCTTGTTATATAGGGGGGTAATGGCATCTGACCAATCTGATCAAGAATACTGGCAAATTCCCCCTGATAATTAAATTCCATAATTCTACCACCAAAATCAGTATAATCAACAGATTTTGCCTTTAAAAGACCTTCTGCAAAAGAAATTACCGTATCTTTTTTTACCCTGCGTCCCGGTTTAACCAGTACCTGCCATATATCCTTTTTTATTTCATTAAGTAATAAAACCTCTATTTCAGTACCTGTGGGAACTTTTTTCCCATATAATCGGGCCGGAATAACTTTACTATTATTACGAACTATTAAATCACCCGGATTTAAATAATCTAAAATATTTTTAAAATATTCATGTTTAAGGGAACCAGTCCTGTGATTCAAAAGCATTAAACGGGATTCATCCCGTTTATCTACCGGCTTTTGAGCAATTAATTCCTCCGGTAACTGATAATCAAATTCATCAACCTGCATATTTATCGCTCCTATTTATTATCAAATAAATTTTTGTTCTGCTTTTTATGCTTTATATCAAGATGTTTATAGGCGGCTAAAGTTGCAATTCTTCCCCTGGGAGTTCTATCTATAAAACCCAGTTGTAATAAATATGGTTCATAAACCTCTTCAATGGTTTCAGTTTCCTCACTGATAGCTGCAGCCATTGTATTCAAACCCACCGGACCACCATCAAATTTATGGATAATTGTTTTTAATAATTTATGATCAATACGATCAAGCCCCAGTTCATCTATTTCCAGTAGTTTTAAAGCTTTATCCACTATCTCAGAAGTTATAACTCCATCAGCTTTAACTTCAGCATAATCCCTGATTCTTTTCAAAAGCCTGTTACATATTCTGGGTGTTCCCCTTGAACGCCTTGCAACCTCTATAGCTCCTTCAGGATGAACCTTTATCCCCAGTATTCTGGCAGAACGAATAACAATATCCCTTAACTCCTGTTCATTATAGAATTCCAGACGGTTAATTACCCCAAATCTATCCCTGAGAGGAGAGCTTATCAAACCGGCTCTGGTTGTTGCCCCGACAAGAGTAAAAGGAGATAAATCCAGTCTTACAGAACGGGCCCCGGGTCCTTTACCAATGATTATATCCAGACTATAATCTTCTAATGCTGGATAAAGGACCTCTTCAACCATTTTGTTTAAACGATGAATTTCATCAATAAATAAAACATCTTTTTCCTGCAGGTTTGTCAGAATAGAAGCCAGATCACCGGGTCTTTCTATAGCAGGCCCTGATGTTCTATGAATATTAACATTTAATTCATTGGCAATAATATTGGCCAGAGTGGTTTTCCCCAGTCCAGGTGGTCCATATAAAAGGACATGGTCAAGGGCTTCCTGTCTGTTTCTGGCAGCTTCCATAAATATATTTAATTTTTCTTTAATTTTTTTCTGTCCGATATAATGTTTTAATTTATCAGGCCTTAAATTTTGATCAAGATAATTATCATCTTCTTTTTTTTGTGGAGAAACTATCCTGTCATTATTATCCATCATTTATAAACTCTCCCCGCCAAAATAATTTAAAATCATTTTGATTTTTTGTTCAAGATCTGTTTCCTTTTCAAAATTAATTTCAGATAAAGCTTTCTCTATTTCTCTATTAGTATAACCAAGATTATTTAAACCCTGATATAATTCATTATTATCAGAACCGGTAGTAGTATTTATCTGATATTCATATCCCAGATCTTTAATTTTACTTTTTAATTCCAGTACAAGTCTTTGAGCTGTTTTTTGACCTATACCTGAAACCTGTTTTAAAACCTCAAATTTTTCACCCATTATTGCTCCAATAACCTCTTCATAGGTTAATGTTGAGAGAATATTTAAGGCAGCTTTAGGACCAACTCTGGAAACAGATAGCAATATATCAAATAACTTTCTTTCTTCCATAGAATTAAATCCATATAAATCCAGGGTATCTTCCCGAATATAGGTATAAATATATATATTAATTCTCTCCCCTGGATCAGGCAGATCAATTAATTTACTTACATAAACAAAATATCCAACTCCATCAACATTAATAATAATTTCATTTTCATTTTTGCTAAATAATACCCCACTTAGAAAAGCTATCACTAAAGATCACCCCACTTCTGTTTTGAACTGTAACAATTGCCATGACAGATTGATACTGCCAGAGCATCAGCTGCATCATCTGATTTTGGTATTGATTTTAGATTAAGAAGTATTTTAACCATTTCCTGAACCTGATTCTTTTGGGCCCTTCCATAACCAGCTACAGCCTGTTTTACCTGTAAAGGGGTATATTCAGCAACTTTAATATTGGCACGGGAACCACAGAGTAAAATAACTCCTCTGGCCTGACCAACTCTAATTGCAGTTTTTACATTTTTATTAAAAAACAATTCTTCCACAGCCATCTGATCCGGTTTGTATTTTTTAATTATTTGATTTAACCTATCATATATTAACTGTAACCGCTTATTATCACTGAGATCAGAGGGAGTACAAATAGTCCCATAATCCACCATGGAAAATTTATTTCCTTCTATTTTGACCAGGGCATAACCAACAGTAGCCAGTCCTGGATCAATTCCTAAGATTAACAATAAAAATCCCCCTTAAACATTTTTAATCTTTAATATAACCTAACAGGCCTTCCAGTAAAGTAAGTAATTCTTCTTTATCCTTTACCTCTATTCCTTTTTCTAAGTCTTCTTTTTCTTTCTCTGGTAATTTATTAATGGCAATTTCTGTTTTATATAATAATATCTCCTGATCATTTTTTCTTTCATAAACTGCAATATATCCATCTTTAATTCCCAGAAATTTTTCATTGCTGAATTTATAAAAATCAGAAATATTTGTTGCTAAAACAAGTTTTTTATCGGCTTTATATTCATTAATATTCCAGTTGTTATCAAGAATATTTTCCAGCTGTTTTAGTGTTAAACCGGTAAAAGAAGAAGGCATCTTTAAAATATAACTTGATTTTTCATTTTTATTTTGCTCATATAATTTTAAAATTAGGGGTGTAGAGGATGTAATTACATTTTCACTATATAAATCAACAAAATTTAGATTAAATCGATAATTGATTTGATATTTTTCTTCAGCTTCATCTATTATCTTATTAAAAGATTTTTGAACCTGTTCAGGAAGAACAGGTATCATTATTTGATAATCACTGATATTATTTTGGTCAATATCCTGCTCTATTTGCTGAAAAAAAATTAAAAAAGTAATAATCCCCACAAAAACAAAAAGAAAGTAAGAAAATATAATTTTTCTTTTTAACATGTTTTTCACTCATTTCTGTATATTTTTTAGTTTTATTATTACCAAAGCAACCAAAAAATATACAAAAGACACTGAGGTACTCAGTGCCTATTAAAAAACATGCTTTTTAGATTTAACCATCCTCATTTTCGATTTCTTCCATAACTGATTCAGGTATATCAAAATTAGCATAAACATCCTGAATGTCATCATGATCTTCCAGTTCTTCCATTAATTTTAATGTTTTTCTGGCAGTTTTTTGGTCAAGTTTAACTTCATTGGTTGGAACCATGGCAATATCTGCAGATTCTATTTCAATATCATTTTCCTCTAAATTTTTTCTGGTTGATTTATAATTTTTGGGTATTGTATATATTGTAGCCAGATTATCCTCAATTGAAATATCCTCTGCTCCAGCATCAATAGCCATTAACATCAAATCATCCTCATCAAGCTGATTTTTACCCAGATCAATTATTATCTGTCCTTTTTTTTCAAACATCCAGGAAACACAGCCTGATTCTCCAAGATTACCACCATTGGAAGATAAAATATGACGAATTTCAGAAGCTGTACGATTTCTATTATCACTCATTATATCCAGATATAAAGCTACTCCTCCTGGACCATAACCTTCATAGACAAAGTTTTCATATTCTACTCCTTCAAGATTACCTGTACCTCTTTTAATTGCCCGTTCAATATTTTCATTGGGCATATTGTTATCTTTGGCTTTTTGTATGGCCAGACTTAAATCATTGTTGGTTTCAGGGTCTCCTCCACCTTCTCTGGCTGCTACTGCAATTTTCCTGCTTAATTTGGAAAATAATTTGGCTTTTCTTTTATCTTCTTTTTGTTTTTTATGTTTAATATTTGCCCATTTTGAATGACCTGCCAAAAAGAACACCTCCAGATTTTACAGAATTCTATTATATTTTAACACAGATCAAACAATTATTCAATTACTTGATCCCTTTAAGTTTAAATCCTGATTTTCTTCTTTTTTATTTATTCCATTCATAGAATCTATAAAATCCAGTAATTCTTTTAAAATCTCATAAATAAATTCCAGTTCTTCTGGTTTTCTTCCAATAAGTAGTTTGTTAATATTTTTTAATTTTATGTTGGTTATTCTTCTGTGATCCAGATCTTCATCCTGAATCAATTCTTCCAGAGAAATATCTAAAGCATCTGCAATTTTTATTAATGCTTTTAGAGATGGTGTTTTATCACCTCTTTCCACCTGTCCAATATAACTATAATGTAAATCAGCTTTTTCCCCCAGTTTTTCCTGGGTTAAATCAAGACTATATCTTATTTTTCTCAACCTGGTTCCTATTATATTTTTTTCCATGTTTTTCACCTCTTATTTATATATTAAGGTGAATTTGACATTTTTTAAAGAGATGATTGGTATCACCCGTTTATATTATAGGTATTAATACAGGTAAAATAAATTTAGCCATGGATTTTATCAACTGCCATGGCTAACACAAATAGAAAAAGATGATTTGTTTAAATTTATTTTTGTCGTAATTTTTTAATTAATTCCAGTAAAGATTTTTCACCCTCATTTTCCCATTTTTGTAGAAATTGTTGGATTTTAATTAAATCCTTTCTATCATATTCTGCAATATCAGGATTTTCTTCATCTATATTTTTTAAAGTTGTTATTGCCTTTTTAATGGGATACTGTATTTTATAATAAATCTGATCTGTCATTATAATCATCCTCCAGCAGCTCTTGGATTTTTTTGATTTTTGGCATACCGACACTTTCAAGATATCTTAAATAACCTTCAAGTGTTATAATTCTGTTTTCCAGTACTCTCTGACTCAAATCAACATCAATATCCTCAAAATCATCAACTTTACTGAGAGCAAAATTCAACCTTTCAATTGCATCCAAAACATTTGCTTTTGACATATTATTTAACACCTCATTATTCTTTTATATTTATATTATAGTAATATTTCCTTAAAAAAATACAAGAAAATGAAAAAACTAAAATAAGTTAACCTGTAAGCCGGGTTCTGTCAAAATGATCATCTATCTATAGTATCAGTTACCTGATACCTTTAGCGTCCATACCCTGGAGGATAAAATGGGCCATTTTTTTGTTCCTCCTCTATTCGGACTTGCTCCAGATGGGGTTTACCTAGCTATTCAGTCACCTGAATACTGGTAAGCTCTTACCTCACCATTTCACCCTTACCATACTGAAAATAGAATTTAAAATCCAGAAATATTAAATTTGCAGATTTTAAATTCCACTCCAGCAGGTGGTATATTTCTGTGGCACTTTCCTGAAGTTACCTCCACTGGGTGTTACCCAGCATCCTGCCCTATGGAGCCCGGACTTTCCTCAGGTTTTCATTTCTAAAAAACCTGCGATCATTCGGTTAACTTATTTTAATCATAGTATACCACTCAATTATAAAAATGTCAAACATTAAAAATTACTACAATACTTAAATTAAACAGGTTTTATCAATTTAACGAATTATTCCTGTAAATTTACTGTATTATGTTAATGATAAACCCAGGGATTGGTGTTAATTTCAGAAATTATAATTTTTATATCATTTAACATATTACCGATTTTTTTTCTTAAATATTGTTTGACCACTACTTCAGTATTATAATGTCCGGCATCGATAACAGTCAAATTAAGTTGTTGTGCCTTTAAAGCCTGATGATATTTTACATCTCCGGTAATATAAACATCAGCACCTGAATTTTTAGCTTCAGTTATAAAATCTCCTCCACTACCATTACATATGGCGACTGTCTTAATGTTTTTATTAATTTGTCCACTGATTCTTATTTTTTCAAGATTGAGTTTTTCTTTGATCTCTTTAATGTAATTTTCCAGTAAGATGGTTTTTTGTAACTGACCTATCCTGCCAATACCCAGCTTCTTTTTTATATTTTCAAGGGGATAAATATCTATAACAGCTTCTTCATAGGGATGAACTTTTAGTATAGCTT
>PWOK01000030.1 GCA_003557445.1 Halanaerobiaceae bacterium | reverse complement strand
TGCCAGCAGACCTTTAGTGGAAGCAATAAACAAAACAAGTTTAATATATTTAATAGCAGGGGGTTTGTTATATACATCTGGAATAATATTTTATCAATGGCATAGTTTAAAGTATAATCATGCAGTATGGCATCTTTTTGTTCTGGCCGGGAGTATATGTCATTTCTTTACAGTGATTTATTTGCTTGTTTAAAAATCAAATGGAGGGATGAGTATGGAATACCAAAAGATTAAAGAAACTAACTTAAGGGTAAATGAAATCTTGTTTATTACTTTGAAAATTTTTATCAACAATTTAAACAAAATTATTCCATTGTATTGTATAACAGGTTTACTATTAAATTTATTAGGAGTATATTTTTTTGATTTTCGTCCATTAGAAGGAAATTTTACTCCTTATACTCTTGTTTTTATTTATTTTTTTGTATATTTGTATATAAATATGTTTATTATTTTTAGTGTGGATGATGAAATAAATAATAAAGGTTATCATTTTAGATATATTTTGGAAAAATTAACCGATAATTATTTAAATGCTATTTCTGTTACAATCCTGTATTTGCTTTTTGTTTTCTCGTTTTTAATTATTACCTATTTTTCCAGATATTTTTTTGGTGTTGTTAGAAATACTAATATAGATTTTTTCCGGCTTATATTTAGCCCATTATCTCCTTTTATTCCTTTGATTATAAATGGTTTGCTTTTGATCTCAGTTATCTGGCTGATATATTGGTCAATCTATTATGTGTTTTACCTTCAGTCAGTATTAATTAAAGGATATACAGGAATAAAGGCATTAAAGTATAGTGAATTTTTGGTGGAGAGTAGATGGTGGAAAGTTCTTTTTAAACTGCTTTTCATAATAATAATTCCATATTTATTGGTTTATTTGTTAAATTTTTTAATATCTGATCTTTTTAATGAACTGCCCGGTGAAATTGTAATAACAGTAATAAATGATTTTGCCAGTTTCTATATAGTTATAGGGATTACAGTATTATTCTATAATTGTGTAAATGTTATGTCCAGATACATTAAAAAACAGGAAAAGAAAAATATTAATGAGAAATTAGACTATTTTTCAAAAAAATTAAAAAACAGTCTTTATCAAAAATATCAGTTAAGTTCATTAAAAAAAGCTGTAACAAATAATGATTTTGATCAAAAAAAATATAGAGAAAAAATCAAAAATTTATTAGATGAGTATTGCTATTATGATAATGAAAATATATCAGTTTCAGAAAAAATAATAATCAATCAATTTATTTGTTCTATATTTCATTTTATCAGGGATTTCAAAATTAATATAATTAAAATAACTTTTAATAAGCAGGAAGTATTTCTTAAAGCAAATATTGAACTAAAAATGACAGATATGAACAAAGGTGTATCCAGGGAAATATTTAATAATTATGATATAAAAATGAAAAAAATACAGGATCAATGGATATTTAATCTGAAAGATTTATTAAATTTATTTATTATTAATAATATCAATCCAGAAGCCTATAAATACATAAAAAATAAAGTACAACAGGAAAAAAATATTAATTTAAAATGTCCAGAAATTCTGGAAGTCATTTATAAAGATAATATAGAAAATATTTTATAGAACCTTAAAGAACTTATAGTTTAAGAGTTATCCCTTCAATATAAGGAAAGCAAACAATCTTTAAAGTAAGATTAGTTTAAACAATAGGAGGTTATATAAAATGAAATATTCTCAGGCAGAAATGGGAAGAATATTTGTAATTAGATTGGAACATGGAGAAATATTACATAAAGAAATCGAAGAATTTGCCCTTAAAAAATCAGTAAAGGCAGGATTTTTAATAGTTATAGGAGGTGCAGATAAAGGGAGTAAATTGGTCACTGGCCCTGAAGATGGAAATGATTATCCTGTAACTCCTATAAATTATATTCTCCAGAATGTACATGAAGCTGCGGGAACAGGTACTATATTCCCGGACAAAAAGGGTAAACCGATTGTTCATTTACACTTAGCCTGTGGTAGGAATGAACAGACAAAAACAGGCTGTATTCGTCAGGGAGTAAAGGTATGGGAAGTAATGGAGGTTATTCTGGTTGAACTGGAATTCTCAAGGGCAAAAAGGCTTTATGAAGAAAAAACCGGGCTGGAACTGTTAAATCCAGAAGGGAAAAATACTAACTGAAGGATAGAGAGTTGTTGAGAGACAGGTTTAAAGATTTAAGAGAGAGAGGGGATGGCCCCTCTCTCATATTTTTGATAACTATAACATTATCTGCTTACTTAACACTTTCCGGTTTTTCCCATGATCTAAAACCAAGTCCACCTATATAGATCCAGCCACTTTCACCACTGTGTTCATATCTAACTGTATGCTGACCATGTTCCAGTTCTTTTTCAAAGGCTATAAGTTCACCTTCTGTGTTACCATCACTGAAATCAAAAGAACTTACATATTCGTCATTTACATAAACATCAACAACAGAAGCATAGCCAAACCTATCATATCGCCCATAAATCACCACATAATCTCCTTCAAAACTGAATTCCAGATAGGCACTACTATCCTGGGATTCATGGCAGGAGTCATTAAAATCTCCCCATGATTGCCCGGTCCAGTCACCCTCATAGTTGATAATATCATAATTATCATCATTAACTTCAATTAAATCTTGATAATAAACATAAACATCAACTGTAGTTTCTCCGGTTAAAGAGGAATCTCTGGCATTAATGGCCCTTACTGTAATTTGATAATAACCTTCCTCTCCTTTTTCTGGAGTCCAGTTAAAGGTTTTATCAGTTTCATCAAATTTATCTTCTACATCGAGCTGATCACAGATAATTTCATAGATTATATCATCATCTGTTTCAGTCATATCAGCCTCAATATCAAAGGATACACTCTCACCAATACCGGCTGTTACAATT
>PWOK01000342.1 GCA_003557445.1 Halanaerobiaceae bacterium | reverse complement strand
TATAAGATTAAACAGGGAAGAAAAGAGGAATATTTATATAATGAGAGGGCATTAAGTGAGTATATTAAGGAATATGGAAATGATAATATAAAAATGCAAAGATATAAGGGATTAGGTGAAATGAATCCTGACCAGCTATGGAAAACAACAATGAATCCAGAACAAAGAATATTATTAAAGGTAAAAATAGAAGATGTAATAAAGGCAGATGAAACCTTTACTAAATTAATGGGAGATAAAGTTAAACCAAGGAGAGAATTTATACAAAAACATGCTCAGGAAGTAGAAAATCTTGATGTATAATTTATAAGGCGGGTGAAATAAATGGCTAGAAAAGAAATGAAGGAAAAATAATTGATGTTAATATAAACAAAGAAATGGAAGGGGCCTATCTTGATTATGCCATGAGTGTAATTGTAGGTAGAGCTTTACCTGATGTTAGGGATGGTTTAAAACCAGTTCACAGGAGAATATTATATGCTTTATATGATTTAGGTATTACTCCAGGGAAATCACATAAAAAATCAGCCCGTATAGTGGGAGAAGTACTTGGTAAATATCATCCTCATGGAGATGTGGCAGTATATGATACCATGGTTAGAATGGCTCAGTTATTTTCTTCCCGATATCCTCTAATAGATGGTCATGGAAATTTTGGATCAATTGATGGAGATTCAGCTGCAGCTATGCGTTATACTGAAGCCAGAATGGCAAAAATAAGTAGTGAATTATTGAAAGATATAAATAAAGAAACAGTTGATTTTATACCAAATTTTGATGATAGCCTCAAAGAACCTGAAGTACTTCCAGCAAGGGTTCCCAATCTTCTTATAAATGGTAGTTCTGGTATAGCTGTAGGTATGTCAACAAGTATTCCCCCTCATAATATTAATGAAGTGATAGAAGCTATAATTAGATTAATTAATAACCCTGAATTAGAAACTAAAGATTTAATGGAATCAATTAAGGGTCCTGATTTTCCAACCGGTGGTATAATAATGGGAAAAAGCAATATATACAATTCCTATAAAAGTGGCAGAGGAAAAATTAAAGTAAGGGCAAAAACAAGAATACAGGAAAAACAAAACAAGAACAGAATAATTGTTGATGAAATTCCCTATCAGGTTAATAAAGCAAAGTTAATAGAAAAAATTGCTGATCTTGTGAAAGAAGAAAGATTAGAAGGAATAAGGGATTTGAGAGATGAATCAGATCGTAAAGGTTTAAGAATTGTTATAGAATTAAAAAATAGTGTAAATCCTAAAATTGTTTTAAATAAATTATTCAAATTAACACAACTTCAGGTTACTTTTAGTATTATCATGCTGGCTCTTGTTGATGGTCAACCTAAAGTATTAAGTTTAAAGGATATCCTTGAAAATTATATAAAACACCAGAGAAATGTTGTAACAAGGAGAACAAAATATGATTTAAATAAGGCAGAAGACAGGGCTCATAAGCTTGAAGGATATTTAATAGCTCTGGCCAATATTGATGAAATAGTAGAACTAATAAAAAAAGCATCTGATGTAGATCAGGCACGAAAATCATTAATAGAAAACTATAATCTTACTGAGATACAGGCAAATCATATTTTAAGGATGAGGTTACAGAGTTTAACTGGAATGGAAAGAGATAAAATAGAAGTAGAATATAAAGAAATAAAGGAGAAAATTAAATATTATAAATCTATTTTAGCTGATGATAATAAACTTTTAAATATAATTAAAAAAGAATTAAAAGAAGTAAAAGATAAATACTCTGATGATAGAAGAACTGAAATTACCAACAGAGAAATAGATCTGGAACTGGAAGATTTAATTGAAGAAGAACAGATAGTAATTACCCTAACAAACCAGGGATATATTAAGAGAATGCCTATTGATGCTTATCGTAGTCAGCATAGGGGAGGAAAAGGTATTATAGGTATAAAAACAAAAGAAGAAGATTTTGTTAAAGATATTTTTACAACTTCCACCCATAATTATTTCCTCTTTTTCACAAATGAGGGAAGGGTTTATAGGTTGAAAGGCTATCAAATACCTGAAGCAGGAAGGCAGGCCCGTGGTACTGCTATAATTAATTTGCTTAATTTAAATGAAAATGAAAAAATAACCACAGTTATACCTATAAAAACTTTTGATGAGGATAAATATCTGGTTATGGTAACTAAATATGGTTTAATTAAAAAAACACCTTTAATTGAATATGAATCAAACTATACCGGTTTAATAGGTATTTCTTTAAAAGAAGGTGATAAATTAATTGATGTAAAATATACTGAAGGAAATCAAAATATAATAATTGCCACACATAAGGGTAAAGCAATTCACTTTAAGGAAACCCAGGTTAGATCAGTTGGTAGAACAGCTCAGGGTGTTATAGCTATTGATTTAAATAAGGATGATTATATAGTAGGAATGGGTGTGGATGAAGAAGGAGAAGATCTTTTAGTAATAACTGAAAATGGTTATGGAAAAAGAACCTCACTTGATAGATACAGACTACAGGCAAGGGCAGGTAAAGGAATAATAACAGTTAAAACCAGTGAAAAGAATGGTATGGTAGCAGGAATAAAAGTAGTTGATGAGGATAAAGATTTAATGATAATCACTGAAGAAGGAATTATTATTAGAACAGGAGTAAATGAAATTTCCAGAACAGGAAGAAATACACTGGGTGTTAAAGTAATGGATCTAAATGAAGGGGATAAAATTGTTTCCCTGGCTGTATTATCTACAAAAGAAGAAGTTGAAAAAAACCTGGATTCTGAAGAAGATGAAAATAGTGAGAATAATGAAGAATAAATACTTTCTTTTAATTAATATAGCAGTAATCTCAAAAAAAATTAAAAAATCTCTTGACAGGAATAAATATAGATGATAATATATAAAACGTCGCATAAAAAAAGACTCTTTCAAAAAGGGTTGTGGCGATAT
>PWOK01000264.1 GCA_003557445.1 Halanaerobiaceae bacterium | reverse complement strand
ATTACTACAGAAGAAACAGTTGAAGCCTTTAAAGAAAACGTGTATAATATTATTGAAGGAGTAAGAAAAGTACTGGAGCAAACACCTCCTGAATTATCTTCTGATATTATGGACAAAGGTATTGTATTAACAGGAGGAGGCTCTTTATTAAAAGGTTTTGCTGAATTATTAAGTAAGGAAACCCAAATCCCTGTATTTCTGGCTGATGAACCATTATATTGTGTAGCAAGAGGTACAGGAGAGGCACTTAATAATCTTGGTAAATTGAGTCAGGTACTTTTATCAGATAGAGATATTCATTGAACTGAAAAGGAGGTCCAACACAGTAACGATATTAAAAAATAATAGTTTTAGATAATTGCTCCTGCAATTTTAGAAAAAAAATAAGTGATTTGTTAAAAAATAACATCACAAAAGGGGTTGCATTTTTTTAAAAAGTATACTATTATTAATATCAGGCTTATTGCTGGGGGCTAATTATAATGAAAAATAAAATAATAATAATTATAATATTAGCTATTTTTTTAATATCCGGGGTTTTTCTTATTAGAAGAGGAGAAGATATTTTTAATGAGAAAATAATGCCGGCATTTCAGCATGCCGGTAATACTATTAATAAACAGGTTGATAGTATGGGGAGTTTTTTTTCAGATTTTGTTTTAAACCTGGATACAGAAAAAATCAATTTGAGGAAAAGAATCAAAGAATATATTTCACCATATATACAGAATTTTGAAAAACAAATAATTAATTATTTAGAATCTGAATTTGAAATAGAAATAGAATACGGAGAACTTAATTACTGGCCATTAAACAAAATAACTGTGGAAAACGTGAGAATAACTAATCAGGAGGGACTGGATTTATCAGCAGGTGAGATAAATGTTTTTTATAGAATAATTAATATTATAAGAGATCCTGATAACTGGCAGGATAATATTTATGCTGTGGAAATAAAAGAACCGGACTTATATTATTTTCATAAAGATGATACTGGCAATGGTATTGATTATGATCTTTTTGAAATGTTAAACAATATGAAAGATATTAAAATTAATATTGAAAATGGGAATATAATAATTAGCAATGAGAATGGGGAACTTATATCCAATAAATTAAATGGTAATATAAAGTTTGCTGATTCAGATAAAGTTTATACCAGCCTTAAATCAAGTATTATAGTAAATGGTTTTTCTTTAGGAGATATTCTACTTGATATAAATCTGGATCAAAATAAATGGGAAGGTAATCTTCTTCTCGACTCAGTTAATCTTAATATACTGGAAAAGTCATTACCTGAAGATTTTATAAGGCAATATGATCTGGAGATTAAAGATATTACTGGTTCTGGACTGGTGAATATATTATTTGCTGGCCAGGATTTTGAAATTAAAGACTATACAGGGCAAATAGATATAATTGAGGCTGAAGCCAGTGTAACATATAATAGTTATATAAAAAATGAAAGAATACAGGAAATTAAAGGGAAAGTAAGTATTAATTCGAATTTTGATAGAATTGATTTTAATAATTTTGCTTTTAAAATTAGAAATAATAATTATAATTTAAATGGTTTATTAAAAAACATAAAAGGCAATAATCCTCAGATTTCGGGTAGTTTAGTTGCTGACAGAGTGGATCTTTCCAGTACAGGAATTAATTTTGAGAAAATGGATTTACCAGGGATTGAGGGAACAGGGAATATTAATTTAATGATAAATGGAGATTTAAAAAACCCGGTATATGATTTGAAATTTAATATACCTCAGATAATTATCAATGATAAATTTTCTCAATTGGTAAATGGTAGTATAAGATATCAGAAAGGTATAGTATATATTGATCAGATTAAAGGTAGTTTTAATCCAGGAAATGAAATAAACTTAAATGGTATAATAGATTCTAATAATAATAAATATAGTTTAAATCTGGATGGAGAAAATATTGCCTTGAAGCGTTTACAAAATTATTTTGGAGATATTATGTTTTTTGATGAAATATCAGAAGGTAAAGTCAATATTGAAATGAAATTAACTGGCAGAGATTTTACTCTTGATAAATTAAATGCCTTAGGCAATATTCAAATGACAAACCCTGTTCTGGGTTACAATAATATTGAAAATATGAAGGCAAATTTCTGGTTGTCTGATAATAAACTATTATTAAATGAGGGTTTATTAAATCTAAAAACAGGAAATATGGAATTTAATGGAGAAGTTAATTTTGCAGAAAAGATCTTTGATATTCAGTTTGATGGAAAGAATATGGATACAGCAATGGTAAAGTATTTTACTGAACAGGAAATCCCTCAAATATCTGGACTTATAAATTTACAGGGGAAAGTCAGTGAAAGTTTTTCTGAACCACTGGTAAGTTTAAATATGGATATTGACAAGGGTAAATTTATGGAATACAGGTTTGAAGATTTTAAAGCAGTAGTTGAATATAATAAAGGAGTAATAGACTTTAAAAATCTAGATATATTTGTTGAAGAAGGTAAAATAAAGGGAAATGGCGTTATTGATACTTCTTATGATCAACCTTTTATTTCAGCTGAGTTAAATGCTGATAATATAAATTATCTCTATATTGAAAAATTAACTGGAGAAACTATACCATTGGAGGGAGAAATTAAGACAGCTATCAATATTAGTGGTAATTTAATTAAACCAAATATATCAGGAGAAATTATATCAAATAATACTGTCTATTTATATGGGGGAAACAGGCATAATATAGATAAAGTCTCATTGATGTTTAACTGGCAGGAAGAACGTCCTTTTAATATTAATGACTTATATCTGGAAAGAGGAGAAACATCTTTACAGGCAGGGGGTCAGTTTTTTATTGATAAAAATGAGCTGGATATTAATTTTGAAATAAACAATCTGGCCCTGGAAGAGCTGAAACTTGTTGAAGGTATAAGTGGAAGGACTAATTT
>PWOK01000309.1 GCA_003557445.1 Halanaerobiaceae bacterium | reverse complement strand
GCTCCAAAAGCAACTCCATTTTTTACAGCACGGGCATAAGTACCTCCACCTATTGCTATAGGTTTAGCTCTTTCACCCGTAATATCCTGATATACCTTTATTAATTTTTTTACATAAGAATTATCTTTCGGTAAATAAAGTGGTTTATGGTGTTCTTTTTTCTCAAATTTAATATTTTTATTTTTTATTTTTTTATTAATAGCCTGATAAATTTTCTCTGCTTTATATGTTACAGGATATCTTATATTAACGGTAATTTTAGCAGATTTTTGATCAAGTTTTATTAGTCCGGTATTAAAGATAAGATTTCCAGACACATCATCTTTAAAATTACAACCCATTCCCTGACCATAATAATCAAGACCAATATTATTTGCATAAAATTCAATAAAATTATTTATACTTTTAGGACCGGTATCAAGTGAATTCAAAAATACCAATAAATTAGAGATGGCATTTTCTCCTTCTTCAGGCAAACTACCATGAGCAGATTTTCCATAGGATTTTAAAATTACACTATTATTATTTTTTTCTTCTAAATCAAGATTAAATTCACTTTCTTCAACAACCTGAATTAATCTATTTTTGTTTTGTAACTTTAAGTGAGCCTCACAATAATCAGGAACCATATTGGGAGCATTACCACCATTTATTTCCTCAACAATAATTTTATACTCTGGATCCTCTTTATTTTGGGAAAATTTAAAAATTAAATCAAAAAGTAAAATTCCTTTTTCAGCATGGATTACCGGAAAATTAGCATCTGGTGAAAAGGAAAAATCAGGCTCTTCTTCTTTTCTCAAATAATATTTTATTCCTTCCCAGCCACTTTCTTCATCTGTACCAAAAATCAAACGAACACGTTTATTTAATTTAATATTTGCCTCTTTTATAGCTTTAAGAGCAAATAAAACTGCAACTGCAGGTCCTTTATTATCTATACTACCCCGGCCATATATTTTGTTATTATGAATTTCCCCACCAAAAGGAGGATAAGACCAGTTATCACCTGCAGGGACCACATCCAGATGACATAATATACCAAGAAGTTCATCTCCTTTTCCTGTTTCAGCATAACCGGCATAACCATCAACATTTTTGGTGCTAAATCCCAGATAATCTGCCTTATGCAGAGCAAATTCTAGAGAATCATTAACTCCCTGACCAAAAGGCATGTTTTTTTTAGCCTGAGTTTCAACACTTTTTTTTTGAATAAATTCAGAAGTTGTCTTAACAATATTATCTTTATAATTGTTAATAATTTGTTCTAAATTTTTTTTCATAGTTTTACTCCTTGTATTTTTTTTCATGTTCAATTAACCATTTTTTCCTGTGACTATTTCCAGAATAATCTCCAGTAGATCCATCTTTTTTAATTACCCGGTGACAGGGAATGATAATATTTAAAGGATTTTTTTTGCAGGCATTTCCAACTGCTCTTGCTGCCTTTTGATTACCAATTTCCCGGGCAATTTCTTTATATGTTTTTTGTTTTCCATAAGGAATATTCATTAAGTAGGACCAAACTTTTTTTTCAAAATCAGTTCCCTGATATGAAATTGATAAATTAAAATTTTTTCTTCTACCTGTAAAATATTCATTTAATTGATCATAAATTTTATTATACTTTTTTCTGATACCTTTCTTGTTATAATAGAGGTTATTACAACCTTTATTATTGTTATCATCCACAAATTTTATTCTTTTTAAGGAATCAATATCAAATGAAAATTTAATAATCCCTATAGGTGAAGGATAATGACTGCTGTATGTTTCACCAGAATTCATTAATTTCCCCCTTTCACTTTTGCAAAACTTTCAAAAGAATTCTTTCAGTAAATTTATTTTAAATATTCATATATTTCCTGGATTGATTTAAAAATATAATCAGGTTTTTGTACAGGCTTTTTAATATCTGATTTTTTTGTTTCACCACTCAAGACCAGAATACCCTTTATTTTAGCATTTTCTGCTGTTTTTATATCTGTATATAATCTATCACCAATCATAGCCATTTTTGATTTTTTTATATTCAATTTTTCCATTATAAAATCTATCATTAAAGTATTTGGTTTTCCAATTACCAGAGGGTCTTTCCCGGTTGATGTCTTTAATAGTTGAATTATTGAACCACAATCTGGTTGGGTTTTTCCATCTGCAAGAGGACAAACTTTATCTGGATTTGTAGCAATATATTTAACTCCCTTTAATATTAAATCATGTGCATCATGAAGTTTTTTATAATTTAATTCTGTATCAAAACCAATAACCAGAAAATCAATCTCTTCATTTTTATCCTTAATAATATTTAAATTATATTTTTCAAAATCATTAATAAGAGATGAGGTGCCTACAATATAAACTCTGGCATTCCTTTTTTTCTGTTTTATGTAACTGGCTGTAACTTCACCTGATGTAATTATTTTTTCAGTTGATACCTGTAAACCCATATTTTTTAATTTTAATTGATAATCCCTGGAATTTTTAGAAGAATTATTTGTTAAAAAGACAAATTCTTTGTTTTGTTTTTTTATTAAATCAATGAATTTTAAAGCTCCATTAATTAAATCATTTTCCAGATAAAAAGTTCCATCCATATCAAGTAAAAAACAATTTATATTTTTTAATTTTTTCATATAAAACTCCCCACAATGAGATTAAAAAAGCCTATTTAATTCATATATAGGTTACTCCTAAATAAATTAAATAGGCCAATCAAATAGCTCAAAGACCTAATAACAAGTATATATAATTATATATAAATATATGCTTTATGTCAATAATAATAAATGATATTATTCTTCGAGATTAAAACTCTGGTGTATTGCATTTACAGCAGTTTTGACATCTTTTTCATCAATCAAACAGGATATTTTAATATCAGAAGTTGTAATCATCTGGATATTGATTCCTTCACTACCTAAAGTTTGAAACATCTTTGCAGCAATACCAG
>PWOK01000271.1 GCA_003557445.1 Halanaerobiaceae bacterium | reverse complement strand
TTGTTGCCAGGGATATTTTTCTGGGTATGGCATCAGTGGGAGTGTTTGCCATGATGCTCAGTGCTGTTCAATCTTTTAATGGGAGTATCAGGTCAATATCCAGAAATATAGTTTATATTGTTTACAGTTCCAAATATTTATATGATTTCAGGAAAGTAATGGAGTGTGAAGATGAAAAAATAAATAAAACAGGTGATACAATTATTGGATGTTATGATATCCAGTTTGAAAATGTTACTTTTCGATATCCCAATACTGATGTAGATGTTTTAAAAGATATTAATGTTAACATCAAACCAGGTGAAAAGATAGCTATTGTAGGTGAAAATGGTTCAGGAAAAAGTACTTTTGTTGCTCTTTTGACCGGATTATTTGAACCACAAAAAGGGAGAATATTGTTTAATGGTGATAATATACAGGAATGTCTGGGAAGAGTAAGAAAATCTATTTCCTGTATATACCAGGAGTATGGTAAGTTTGAAGTACCTGTAAGTGAGTTTATCAGGATGGGTGATTTATACAGGGAAATCGATGAAAAAGAGGTAAAAAAAGTTGCCACTCTGGCCGGGGCAGATCATTTTATTGAAAGATTACCAAAAAAATATGATACAGATCTGGGAACATTAAGTGAAATAGGAATCGATATTTCAGGTGGTGAATGGCAAAGGTTGATGATTGCCCGGGCTTTAATCAGAAAAAATGCAAAAATAATGATTCTTGATGAACCAACTGCAGCACTTGATCCTAAAGCTGAAGCCAGACTTTATACTGAGTTTAAAAATCTAACAGGAAATAAAACAACTATTTTAATTTCACACCGTCTTGGTATAACTGATATAGTTGATAGGATATTGGTGTTTAACAGGGGCCGTATAATTGCCGAGGGTTCCCATGAACAATTGATTAATGAGAATCAAATATATAGAAAAATGTATCAGGCTCAATCTCAATGGTATATTTAAATTTACGTTGCCAATCAATAAATTTTATGTTATGATTATAAAAAGATCAGAATAAATGGTGATGGAGCTCACCAAAACCGCTTTAAAAAGCTAATGGCTCCTGTTTTTTTCTGAATGAATTTCAGGATGAACAGGGGCTTTTTTTTGTTTGATTATTAATAGTAAAGGAGTGTTTTAAATGCTGCAGGGTATTTTGTTAATATCAGTGATAGGATTTTTAGCAGGAGAAATTGCCGGATTATTTAAATTACCAAAATTAATTGGAATGCTTATATCAGGAATTTTGATGGGTCCCTATGTTCTGGATATATTACCGGAATCTATACTTTTAATATCTGAAGAAATCAGGATTTTTGTATTACTTGTAATTTTATTTAAAGCTGGACTGGGTCTGGATAAAGAAAAAATAATGTCACAGGGTACTGTGGCTGTAAGACTTGGTTTTTTACCGGCATTGTTAGAAACTATTGTTGTAGCAGGAGCTGTCAGATGGCTTCTGGGATGGGAATGGCTTCTGGCTTTTTTACTGGGCTGGATTATTTGTGCTGAATCACCTGCTGTAATTGTACCGATGATGTTGAAATTAAAAGCACTGGGAAGAGGAGTTAAAAAGGGTATTCCGGACATAGTACTGGCTGGAGCATCAATTAGTGATGCTTTTGCTATAACGATGTTTGGTATAACTGTTGCCTGGGTTCTTGGTGATATGGGCCAAAATATCTGGTCAAAATTGGGTAGCATACCTCTTAAAATAATTCTGGGTATAATTTTTGGGTTTATTGCTGGTAAACTGGTTTTGTTTATTGTCAATAAAATAAATATTACTGGAGAAGTAGTTCAGGAATTGATAATTGGTCTGGGAATGGGATTATTATTAATAATCGGGGAAGAATACATACCATATTCAGATTTTCTGGCAATTATGGTTATGGGTTTTGTGATCCTGGAGCTTGATGCTGTACTGGCCCGTAGATTGAGAAGGGGTGTTGATGAAGTCTGGAATATTGGAGAGATATTTCTTTTTGTACTTATCGGTGCTGCAGTAAATATACAGGTGATTTATTCAGGAGGCCTGACAGGTCTGGCAATAATCGGTATTGGTTTATTACTTGGAAGGACTAGCGGAATTATTTTATCAACCTGGGGTTCTACAATAACTCTTACTGAAAGATCTTTTATGGTTGTAGGATTAATGCCCAAAGCAACAGTACAGGCTGCCATTGGTGGTATTCCCTTATCTCTGGGTATTGAATATGGTGAATATATTCTGGCTATTGCTGTCCTTTCAATTATAGTTACTGCACCACTGGGAGCTTTTGGTACCTCATTACTGGCTCCTCGCTTACTGAAGAAAGGAAAAGTAGATCCAACTAAAGTTACTGTAAAAGAGAAATATGCTTTTTTAGTAGCAGTTGATGGATCAGAAGTTGCCAGTAAAGCACTTCAGGAAGCAGCCCGGGTTGCCAGACAGGTTAATGCAAAATTAATTATTATTAATGTTTTTAATGAAAAAAATAATAAAATATCTACAGAAAAACTGGAACAGGAGCTGCTGATAGTCAGAGATATTGATCATGAAGTGGTAATTGATCAGGGTCAGCCGTCTGATCTAATTGTTAGTACAGCACTTTCTCATAATGTGGACTATATTTATATTGGAAAAAGTAGTGATCCAGAAGGCAGAGATTCTTTAATTGGCTACGTAAGCAAAAAAGTGATTGAAAAATCACCGGTACCTGTAATTCTTGTAGAAAATAATAGACTAAATAATTTTAAGTAAATATATTTATTCAGAGGAGCAGGAGCTGATATCTGAGCAGAGACTAACTCTTTTCAATTTGTTTATAAAGAAGTTGAAGGAGATGTTGACATTGAATAAGGGCGGGGATGAATCGATATTTTTAATTTACTCCAAACATAAGTTTGCAAACCAATATATTTTATGGTATAATATAGTTAATAATAACAAAAGGAGGTGAAGAATATTGGATA
>PWOK01000293.1 GCA_003557445.1 Halanaerobiaceae bacterium | reverse complement strand
TCTGCATGTGGGCCTCCATATTCTTTATGATATCCTTTACCAATTATTTTGTCATTTTTAACAACAATAGCACCAACCAGTGGATTGACTCCTGTTTTACCTTCTCCTTTTCTGGCTAATTTTATAGTTTTTTGCATGTAATACCGGTCTTTATCCACTTTTATATCCACTCCTGAATTGTTTATATTAAAAAATCCCTTCCTAAAAAAAGAAGGGAATTATTACAAAAGTAATTATTTTGTAATATATTAACCAACTCCCTTCCAGACTATACTGTCGGTTTTGGAATTACACCAAATCTACCATAAATATGGTTTGTGGACTTTAACCACCGGTATGGAATCTCACCAATCCTCGCCAGCTATTTATATTTATTAAATTATATCATATATGCTTTTTGATGTAAAATTAATTGTTTTGTAGATAATTAACCAATTTATCAAGTTCAATTATAGTTTCAAATAGAATTAATCTACCATCCTTCATTATTTTTTCTTTATCTTCTCCAAATATAATTCTTTCTATCTGTAATTGTTTTTCATGACCCTGTACTTTTTGATCAAATTTGTTTTTTCTAATAAATCTTGCTTCATTTATTTCCAGCAAGGCGGCAACAAAACAATCTTCATCTACCCCTATTAAATCATTACAGATTGAAGCAGGTAAAAATCCTTCTATTTTGGTCATTTTTTTGTTTTTTCCCCATTTCCAGACAACAAAACCATTATTTAAAAGAGTTTCTTGCATTTTCTCAGTGTTAATAACAGATACCCCCTTTTAGAACATGTTTTAGTCCATTATTCTAATTTATTTTTAATAAGGAGACCACAAAAAGCCCTTAAACAGGCCTTTTGTGGTTTTTTCCATGCTTATTATAACACTTTTACAGTTCTTAAACAAATTTATAGGGTGATATTATACTCTCAGTATATTTATCTTTAACTTTTTGCAGTCTTTTTATTTGACTTTTGAGTTCAGTCTCAAATTCTTCAGGAACTGTTAATTCATTATATATTTTTTCCATTCTTTCAAATTTATCTATATACTTATCAATTCTGAGAGCAAACTGTTTTTCATAATCCTCTTTTGTATAATCTTTATCAAGATATTCTGCAAATAATTCTTTTAAGTCTTCATATAGTGGTATATAGCCAACCGGTGTTTCAATAGCATCCATT
Source organism: Halanaerobiaceae bacterium (assembly GCA_003557445.1). The sequence continues at coordinate 1,779 of PWOK01000293.1, read as the reverse complement.
TCACCATTTACCCGGCGTTCCATCCACTGCATCCATACCTTTTTATCAAGAATTGCATTCAGATAATTACCTTTTTCATCTTTGAGAAAATAATTTACACTGAATACCCGGGGAGTATTTCCTGCTTTCTGGCCAAAGTCCAGATGGTTTTGAATATATTTACCGATTGGAAGAGCCAGAAAATCAAGATTGGCCATAGGATTATGTTTCCTCTGTCCTGCCTTTCCAAGAGTTGCTGCAGTTGTTTCTGATTCAAGGCAGGCCCCGATAAATACACCATGGGACCAGTCAAGAGTCTCTGCTACAGGTACACTTGTATCAGAATCTCTACCACCATAAACAAAGCCTTCTACAGGTACTCCTTCAGGAGCATCATATTTTTGATCACAATTGTCAAGTTCTTTTATACGGATAGTATAACGGGCATTTTTATGTGAAGCAGTAATTTCATTTCCATTCTCATCTGTTTTACCTTTATACCATTTACCTGAATAGTTAATTCCCTCATCAGGTAATTCCTGACCCATTCCCAGCCAGTAAGGTTTACCGTCTTTAACCAGGACATTGGAAAATATTAATTCCCTGGGTGTGGTTATTGCTTTATAAATCAGGGGATCATCATCAGGATTAACATCTCTAATAATACCGAATATTCCTTTTTCAACATTTACAGCCCTTACTTCATCATCAATTAATTTCAGATAGGCTATGTCGTCACCTACAACTGTATTACCGGGAATCATGGCTGTACTTGTTTTACCACAGGCACTGGGGAAGGCACCAGTAAAATAACTTTTTCTGTCTTCAGGACCATTAACAGCACTGACAAACATATGCTCAGCAAGCCATCCTTCATTTGAGGCTTTTTTAATTGCCAGCCTGAAAGCTAGTTTCTTTAGGCCCACACTATTACCGGCATATTGATTATTGACTGTTAGGACTCTGTCTTCCTTTAAGTCAATATATATTCTTCTTTTGTCAACATTTAAACTGTTTCCATTTTCATCAAGTTCTCCGGCAGAATGAATAAAATAGAAAAATTCATCTGATCCTGCAAGTGTTTTGAAGTTCTCATATCCTGCCCTGTATAATATTTCTTCACTGTGAGCTACATAACTGGAATCAGTGATCTGTAAAGCAGGAAGGGAAAATTCTGAATTGTTAGGTCCCAGTGAGAAAAACCTTACAAGCATTTCCTTACCCTGCATACTACCATCAAAATAGGACAGTATTTCTTCCAGACCTTCTTCTCTATCAATTGAATTAATATCCAGATCAAAATTTTCTTCTCCTGTCAATAAGTATTTGGTGTTTTCTTTATCCCTGGCCTGGTCATTATAGCCGTCAAAATGATAGGTATGTCCTTCCATTTTTAAAGGTTTTTCTTCACCATTTTTCAGGGCCAGATTCCTTATGTATTTGATATCCTCTTTAGCATCTGATATTACAGTTATCTTTTCCGGCTTACAGAGATCAGCCGCCATTTTCACTATTTCTTCAACATGCTTATTATTTAAAGCCTCTAGTTTCCTTTTACTCTCCTGACTCATGTTCATTTTTAATATCCCTCCATGTGATTTAAATTTATTTAAAAAACAAAATTACATAACTGATTAAATTATTAAAAACTATTATTCCTATAATCTTGATTTTTTTAATAATATCTTATTTTGATTTATTTGTCAAATTTTTCAGTGACGATTTTTTTGTATTATTACTTTCTTTTTTTGATATATTCATATATAATATCTATTAACATACATTATTAACAGTTTACTA
>PWOK01000080.1 GCA_003557445.1 Halanaerobiaceae bacterium | reverse complement strand
GGTCTTCCAAAAATGTTCTGTAGCTATATTTTTATCGGCATCTATTATTTCATATATAGTTCCCTGATTATTTTCAACCAATTCTGGATCTCCATTATCTTTAATTCCAGCTGGTTTCCACCTTTTTATTTTTTTTGCATAATCTTTTCTCATAAAAGCAACCACAGGATGACCATCATAATCATGTCCATCAGGTAATTCATTATGTGGATGCTCTTTTTCATACATCCATTTAAAAAAATCTATATTCTGTGGTAATTCTTTTTTAATCCTCTCTTTAGGTACCTCAGGAGCTTTTTTTTGATATACTCTGGCTCTCTTTCCAGGAGAACCAAATATAGGTACTGCAACAACTTTAAATTTAGATAAAACTATAGTCCAGGCCCAACTATCAAGACCAGCATTATGGTCTTTTATCGTTGTCCCAAAAACTCCATTTACAACTACTCTATTAGCTATTTCAGAATCCATTAAATAAGCATCTGCAATAGCAGTTAACTGACCACCTGCTATTACAACCAGTGGTTTTTCTGGTGAAGTCTCTCTGGCTGCTTCTATTAGTTTTTTACTGGATGTAAGTTCCAGAGGTTTTGTATCTTCAATTTTTAAGGAAGCAGGTTTGCTTAATTTTTGATCGGCCCCAATTAAAGGATCAGGAATATTTTTAATACCTGCTTTTCTGGCAAGATCAACTATTTTTTTTCTTCCCTTTATAAACATATTATATTCTTCTTTGTTAGCCTCATAGGTAGTTATAATTCCTTTTAAATCAATTTCTCCTAAATGTGCCAGTGCCATTAAATACTCATCTGTATAAACATCACGATGATCATCATTATCATAAAACACAGGACAATCCTTGCTAAAGGGTAATTTTATATTCATTTTATATATCTCCTCTAAATAGATTTATTTTATTACTTTAAGTATTATTATCTGCTGTCCATCTGTTACAGTATTGATTCTGATTTTTCTGCCAGAAACATTTTTTTTAGTTATCCAGCAATTATTATCAATATCATATACTCTAAAATTATATTCTTGGTTATTATTAATTTTCAAATCGACATAACCCTGTTCAGGAAAATATATTGCATATTCAATTCCAGGATTGGCAAGCAAATAGGCCTCATTTTCTCTTCGTTCCTGTAATAATTCATTTCTTGGGCTACATTTAAAAATATCAATGAATGACATGACTTCTTTTGCTGCTTTAATCATTTTAACTGCTTTTTCACTTAACCCCAAACCATATGGAGGCCGGTGAAAACGAACTGCAGCCAGTCCACCAAAAATATTTCTCCAAAATCGTTCCTGTCCATGTTGTTCTACCCCAAAATCTCCTGTACCATTGGAACCATAAATTTTTACACTTGTTAATGGTCGTAAAGGTGAGATTTTCTTTCTGGCCTTCATAATTCTGTCCCAGTGTACCTGTCCTTCTCTCTGATTATTCCAGTGAGGTTGTCCATGAAGTAAATTATTTTGAGAAATATCCCAAAATGAAAACAAATTAGGCTGATTATATACTTCTTTATGTTGTGGATGTGTTAAATCCTTCTGCCAGAACATTTCTGTTATCTCTATTTCACGATTAATTTTTCGAGCCTGATTTTTTACATATCCTGCCCAGTAGTTAGCCCATTGTGATGGTACATGTGTCTCATTATCAATACAGTAAAGAATGTTAGGATATTTAAAAGAATAAGAAAGTAGCTTATCTATGTATCTTTGTTGATAATAGAGAATTTCCTCCAGATAACCAAGTTCCGGTACTGACCAGAAAAAAGTATTCTGATTTAGAGGTGGGTCTGATGTCACACTTTCAGGAAGACCTGTTTCATCAGCTGAATAATTTATATTATTCCTTGGATTATAAGGATTATTATCCCAAACTGAATAAAAATCAAAGGTAGCCCATAATTCAATTTGTACAATAATATTTCTTGTATGGGTAGCTTCCAGGAAATTTTCAAAACGCTTCCAAAATTTAGGATTCCATTGATTCAGATCATAAATATTATTATCTTTCTTTTCATATGGCCATATATTACCCTCATCACGGCTACTCATTGTACAGCGTACATAATTACCACCAGCCTGCTTTAGTTTGTCCAGATGGGAATTTAGTTTATCTATTTGAAATAGATTATCTTCTTTTGAACCACCAATTAATAATATGGGTTTACCCTTATACTGAAAATAAGATGGATTTTTTTTATATATTTTAATGTTTTTTTCATTAAGAATATCTTTATTTTGCATATAAAATACCTCTCTTTTTATAATAAGTTCCTGGAATTCTTTTTCTTTTCACTCTTATCTGTTATAAAAACACCTCCTCCACGAATTATACACAAATAATATGTATTTTTTAAATTACCTGTGTATTGTTACAAAACAACTTATCATATTCTTATATGTTTAATTTATGCTAGAACTGCCATTACTTCAATTTCTATTATTCTAAATCTTTCTTTATTCAACGACTTGAATTTTATTTTATCAGTAATCATCTTTTCTTTCAAATTAATATATAAAAAAAATTCCTAAAGAAGGTCTGTTTCCTGGCCCTATAATAAATCACCCTTGAATAAATATGAGAACTCCATAAAATCATTATAACCACTAAAATCAAGTCCAATCCAGTACACATATCTTATTATTAGATAACCTCCTCGCTAATAACGAGGAGGTTATTTTGTAGAAATCATTTTATAGATTATATTTTTCCTGTAAGTAATTTTCAACTTCAATTATTTCCTCTTCTGATAATTCCCTGTTATAGAGAATTATTTCAGCCATATCTCCTGCAAAAAATTGCTGTATATGAGAATTTTGTGCGCCTATTGTAATATCTGTTACTGGTGCCTCATTCATACCAGTTGAAGAATCAACTTCTTCAGAATTTAATCGCATTAAACTATCACTACCTTCTAAATTATAAAGAACTGAAATTTGCT
>PWOK01000317.1 GCA_003557445.1 Halanaerobiaceae bacterium | reverse complement strand
TACCCATTATGGTTATAAATCTATTTTTACTTTTAATTATATTTTCTCTAAAATTAATACTTTCTTTTTTTAAAAGAGTTTTATATTTACTAGATTTGTATATTTCACTTTTCTCAGCTTTTTTTAAAAATTGATCAACCCTTTTTCTATCTTCTTTTTTGGGGTAATCTGTTGGTGCTAAAATTAAAAAAGACATAATAAAAACAAAAGAAATAGTAATTAAAAAAAAGCCGATATTAAAGAAATACAAATTGTCATTTCTCTGGAAATTTAAGTAATCAAAATAAGTATCATAATAAAAAAGATGAGTAAAATTAAGATTAATTATTAAAATCCAAAAAAACAAAAAAGATTCATTTAGTTTTTTTTCAGGGGTAATATGTTTATTTATAATTTTTCTTCCCAAGTTGTAAAACAAAATAGATATAATTAAACCTAATAACAATCCCAGTATAAAAAAAATATTTCTAATACTAAAAAAATAACTGAATAAATCTTCTGTTGGATATGGATTTTTATTTTTTATTATAAAAAATAAAAATATTATTGAAACCGGAAGTATTATTTTTTTCCCATATCTAAAAAACTTTTCATTTCTTCGTATTGTATCTAAATTAAGATTTTCTTTTCCCAACATGTTTCAACTCCTTTTCATTTTTTTATTATTCCTCCACCACTACAACACTATAGTGGTGAAGGAATTAATGTTTTTGTATTATTTTATATTAATTGTTTTCTTCAAAAGTAGCAAATTCCATTGTAACAGGCTCTGTAACCGGTTTTTGCCAGTTAAAATTAAAATCACTACTGGGTGAGATGGAAAAAGATTTCCCATCAAAAACAGAGCCACCAGAAATATAATTATTGCTGGAAATTGCATTTATAGTAAGTTCTACCAATGTTTCATTTGATGAAAATTTAAATTTGTTATCTTCACGTTCATAAACCACATCTATATTGATAGCTGAACCTCCAAGTTCATCATTAATTGCATTTTTAATTTCAGATGCAATTTCAGAACCATCCAATTCACCTGCAGTATTTTGAAATGGGTTAATTGTTTCATTCACAATGGTTATATCTTGATCATTCGTTATTTTAATTTGAAAAGAGTCTTCATTATTAACAGTCCACAATCGTTTGGGATAATAACCAGCATCTTCAACTCCATCTCCTGCAGAAATATATAATGTTTCCTGATGAAAAACACGAGTGTAAGTTTTTAACCCAGAACTTCCTAATGGTACAGTTTTCTTATAACTTTTGGTTCCCTCTGGATATAAATGACTGGTGCCAGTTATTACATCGTAATATAAATAAGAAAATGCGAAACCAGTTCCAGTACCTATAATTGAACTAGCAACCCAATTCATACCTAGAGTTACTTTTGTTACTCCAATACCAATCACAATTGATGATGCTATAAATATGGTCTCATTTTCATTTATTATCTTTTTCCACTGAGGCCAGGAAATTATTTCTCCTCCTTGATAATTTGCAGACTGGGGTAACATTACACCATCATACGGTTCTAAACCAGGAAGTCCTAAAGGAAAATTAGCATCACTACTGGACAATTGGACTGTCTTTTCATAATAATGGAATCCAGTTAATAGATCAGTTGACTGGTTATTAAATATACCTACCCTAAATTTTCCTAAGAATTCATTAGGTAAATTAAACGATCTTATATTCCATCCATATCTTTGATACATTCCAGGATATTGTTCATCACCAAAAAAATTTTCGGGATATGCAATTCCATAACCAGCCTCCCAATCATGCTTTATCCAGTTTTCTCCAAATGAAGGATGATGAGCGATTTTAAAACCAATGTTAGATGTATCTGACACTCTATTAGGTGGAATATAAATTGTACCATCTGAATTTAAATTCTCCCATATTGGATTATTATCAGACAAATCAGTACAATATCCTATAGCATAGAAACCTCCTGTGTTAAAACGAAGATTTTCCCTTATTAGAGTTGATGACTTATTTCCAGCTTTATCAATTGCTTTTATCTCTATTTTAAAAACATTTGTTTCGTTTATTATATCATTTTTCCAATCTATTGTAAATGATGTCTGGGTCGGAAAATCCCCATTTCCAATTTTATATGGTTCATTATATTTATTTACTGTTATGGGTGTTCCCCAGCTAGAATCATTTATATTTTCTTTTGTATATATTTTATATTCTACTTTATACAAATTGTCATTTGGATCACTAAAGGATAATATTACATCTGAAATATCATTTATATACCTTTCTGATGTACCCCACCCATGCGTTATTTCTGGAGGCTCCCTATCCAATACTATCGAATCATCATAAACACTTGAAGTCTCACCATAATCATTCCTGAATTGAACCTCAACAGTATGTTCTTCATCCTGATCAGGTAATGTCCAGGATTTAGAAGAAGAATAGTTCTCCCAGGACCAGTTATCACCTTCATTCCTGATCCTCATCTCATCAGCATTACTGGCTGGTAAATCTAAAGTAACATTCCTGGAATTAGTATATTGATCACCATCATTTATTATTATATCTCCTGAAGGTTCTGGAGCAGTATGAACAAATATAGTTGCTTCTTCATCAACAAAACCATATCCTGGATAATAAGCACTCTCAACTGTTGCTTCTATAAGATATTCTGCAGGTTCAATATAACCGAAGTTAAAAAAAGCTTCATATGTGTTTATTGATTTTGATTCACTGTCATAATAACTGTAATTTTTATAAACTTTAACATCAACATCATAACTAACTGGCCATCCTTCAATATAAACTGAAACCTGTAACTCATTATCATTATTAACCCAGGCACTTAGATGTGTTATATTTACATATACATCATCCCAGCTTTCTATACCATATTCCAGCCAGGTCATTAAAACTTCTTCAGTCATTACTATTTCTTCTTGACCATCATAATCCTCTTCTAAAGATAAAATCTCACCTTTGT
>PWOK01000339.1 GCA_003557445.1 Halanaerobiaceae bacterium | reverse complement strand
CAGAAACAACCAGTCTGGGTGTTAGAATTTATGATAATATAGAACGGGAATGCCTGGAAAGACAGATAAAAGAAGTTGAAACCCCCTGGGGTATGGTTAATATAAAACTGGGAATTAAAGAAGGAAATGTGGTTAATATTGCCCCAGAATATGAATCCTGTAAAAGAATTGCTGAAAAAACAGGTTTAAAAATCAAAGAAATCTATGAATCAGCAAAGAATTGTTGGTATAAGAAGCAATAAGGAGTTGATGCTATTAATTCTTGATATACCATATTTGTTTTAATTAGAAATAAGCTAATAAAGTTTTATTGTATTATTGGTTCAAATAAGGGTATTGATATTTGTCTGGTTTTCATATAAAATTTAAACAAGAATAAGAAAGGACATTTATTTACTTATTAGAATTATGCAAAATAAGTCAAATAAGGGTGATAAGAATGTGTGTAAAAGAAAAAGAAATGGAAATTAATTTATTTAGTCCTGATAATATTGAATTGTATCTGGATGAAGAACAGGAATTGAATTTAATTTTAAAAGATGTAGGCAAGGAATATAAAAGGGTTGAAGTCAAGCCTGCTTTCCCCTTAAGCCAGATTGGAAGGTATATTTCTTTTAGAGAAGAGGATGAAGATGAGGATATAGGCATGATAGAGGACATTTCAGACCTTGATCAGCAATCAAGAGAGGCTATTGAATTAATTCTTGAAAAAATGTATTTTATGCCTAAAATAATTAAAATACATGAAGTTGAAGAAGAGTTTGGAGTTACCCGCTGGGATGTAGAAACTGAAAAAGGACCTCGTTCCTTTGATATTAAAAGTCGCAGACGTGACATTCGTCCCTATGATAATGGGCGGGTAATATTTCATGATATTGATGGTAATCGTTATGAAATAACTGATTACATGAAACTTGATAAAAAAAGTCAAAAATTAATGAGATCAGAAATATAAAAAAAAGCCCTTAAAAAGGGCTTTTTTTTGTTTATGAGGCATCAAAAGTTGAAACAGTAGTTTGCATATCCCACAGTTTTTTAAAAACCCCATCTTCTTTGTCCAGTAATTCCTGATGAGTTCCAGTTTCTACTATCTCCCCATCTTCAATCACAATTAATTTATCAGCATTTTTAAGTGTTGATAATCTATGAGCAATAACAAATGTAGTTCTTCCTTCAATTAATCTATCAATGGCATTTTGAATTTTGTTTTCAGTTTCTGTATCAACAGAGGAAGTAGCTTCATCAAGAATCATAATTTTTGAGTTTTTCAAAATGGCTCTGGCAATTGAAACTCGCTGTCTTTCTCCTCCTGAAAGGCCAATACCCCTTTCTCCTACATGAGTATCATATCCCATGGGAAAATCCATAATAAAGTCATGGGCATTGGCCATTTTTGCAGCTTTTATTATATCAGCCATAGAAGGATTTTCAATTCCATAGGCTATGTTTTCTGCAATTGTTCCATAAAAAAGGAAAGGATGCTGGGGAACTATTCCAATCTGTCTTCTTAACCATTCCAGATCATAATCCCTTATATCTATACCATCCAGTTTTATTTTTCCTTTGGTTACTTCATAAAAACGGGGAATTAAATTTACAAAGGTTGTTTTACCCGCTCCGGTAGGACCAACAAGGCCAATAGTCTGGCCGGGTTCTACAGTTATACTAACATTGGTCAGTATTTCTTCATCTTCACCTTCATATTTGAAATATACATTTTCAAATTCCACTTCTCCTTTAATTTCTTCATGTGGCTTGGTAATGTTTTTTTCATCAAATTCATCTGTCTCCGGTTCCATATCAAGAACATTAAAAACTCTTTCAGCTGAAGTTAAAGCTTCTTCATACTGTCCACTTAACCGGGCTAAGGCCTGTACTGGCTGGTAAAGCCCTCCCATATATTGAGTAAAAGCAACCAGGGTTCCCACAGTAATGATTCCTTCCATGGTTCTAAGACCTCCATACCACCAGATAATTAGAGCTCCAAGGGAAGTACTGATAGACATGGCCGGATAAAATATACTTCTTAATTTGGCTGCACTCATCTCTTCAGTTAATAATTCACCAAGCTGAGAATCAAAACGATTAATTTCTTCCTTTTCTTTAGTAAAGGCTTTTACCACTTTTACCCCGGGTACTGTATCCCCGATGATAGCTTTCATATCTCCGAGTCGTCTCCAGATTCTATGATAAACAAGATGAATTTTGCTCCTGAAAATCATTGTTATCACAATAACTGCAGGTATTGGTGATAACGAAATAAGTGCCAGGCGCCAGTTCATACCAACCATTATTGAAATAATAACAAAGATTACAAAAATATTGTTAAGTAATTGTTGAACACCGTCAACCAAAAATCTTCTTAATCTTCCAGTATCTGTGGATACACGGTTAATAATTTTACCTGTTCTGTTGGTATCATAATAATTCATACTTAATTTTTGCAAATGTGAATAAACCTCACTCCGTAAATCCATAGTTAGTCTATATCCAACATATTCAAGAAAATATGTCCTGATACCAATAAATATAGCTTTTCCTATATAAATAAACACTAATGCTGATATTATAACATAGAAAAGCTGATAATTTTGTTCTTCCAGAACATCATCAATTAAAACTCTGGTGATATAAGGATAGGCCTGGCTTAAAGCACTTACTCCCAGAAGTAATATCAGTGCCATCAGAGCTCTTCCCCAGTATGGTTTTAAGTATTTAAACATTCTTTTAAATATTTTTTGTTTATCTATACATTTTGGGCATACACTCATACCTGAAGGTAATTTTCTTCCACAACCAGGACAGCGGTCTTCATATTCCAGCCGTTCTCTGGTCATTTCCTTCATATCTGAATTTGTAAGTTCTTCAGATTCTTCTTCATTAATAAAATTCTTTATTCTCTGAGAAACCCATTCAAATCTCTGAGTGTAAGACAGAGAGAATCTTAAGAAATTTCTTGTTTTTTCATCAGTT
>PWOK01000055.1 GCA_003557445.1 Halanaerobiaceae bacterium | reverse complement strand
GTAATCTTCCTGATTTATCTACCTTTTTTTTGATACCAGTTGCTTTCATAATTCACCATTAAAACCTTATTATGTAATTTTGAAAGGTTTTAACTTATATTTCACCTCCTTCTATATATGTTTTTTGTTGTATAATTGTACCATTTACCTGATTTTTTGTCAACCATTATTATCTATTTTTTTGGTTTCTTTTCTTTTATTATCTATTTATTGTGGTTTTTATTAACTTTTAATCCTTTTTATATTATTATGACTTTTCTGAAATTTTTATCAAAATAAATAACTTACAAATTAAAACTTCATATTTTTTTTAATTTTTTTAATAAAACCATCTACTTTTTTAGAGGTTTTTTCTTTTCCAACTTCACTATTCCTTATATTTAAAGCATTGACTGGTATAATACCTGACAGTTCTTTTACAGTATCATATATCTTTCTGGATTCAATTATTCCAAAAGTAGAAAAAAAAGCAATACTGTTGAAATTACCCCTGTTTTTAAGCAAAAAAGTTCTGATAGGTGATGAGATATTCCCCACCCAGATTGGAGTACCAACAATTATCAGATCATATTCTCTTATTTCCTCCTCAATTGGCTTTAACTCAGGTTTTCTTTCTGCAAAAGAACTCCAGGCTGCTTTTACAGCCCCTGTAAATCCTTTGCGTTTTTTTAAACACTTAATACCTGTTTTATCTCCTTCTAATTTATAAGCTATTTCATATGCAAGTTTTTTAGTCTTACCTGTTCTCGAATAATAAACTACCAGAGTTTCCAAATAAAACCCTCCTAAATACTAATATTATAGTTTTATTTTTTTTGCCAGTATTCCATTGATAAAAGCTGCTGTTTCCCTGCTGTCAAATTCTTTAGCAAGCTCTACAGCTTCATTAATGGCAACCCCTTCAGGAATTCCATTATTAATTTCAAATAAGGCAATTCTCAATATGTTTCTTGGTACAGGGGCAATACGGTCCAGATCCCAATTAATGGACAGCTTTTTGATAATAGTATCCAGCTTTTCTTTGTTTTCAATTACACCATCAATTAATTTCTGGAAATAATAGTTTTTATCCAGCAAATTAATTTGATTATTGTCCTGAAGTTTATCAAGCTCAATAATTTTTCTGTCATAACTGAATTCTTTTTTTATATCAAGACTGTATAAAACCTGTAATGCTATAATTCTTTCCTGATGGCGAGTAAGTTTCCCCATAATAAATGTTTAATCCTTTCTCTATTCAATATATTTCTTTGTTTATATTATTTAAATACTGGAGGTATTATTTTGTTTAATAATTTTTTGAAAAATATACTGATTGTGTTCCATTTAGCCCCAGCATTATAACCAATAATTGTTAAAATCAAAAGTAATACTGTATGCCAGAAACCAATAACCAGGATCAAAACCCCTGTAATTAAACCTATAAAGGCACCAATTATTTTCTTCTTATGATCACAAAATAACCGGGTTAATTCAAGTATAAAATTTGTATTTTCCATCAATTAATCACTCCTAATTAATCCCGGATTTTTCTATATCTTTTTCTTCTTTTTCAACCTTTTTTTCATATACATTATCAATTAAAACCCTGACACCTTTAACATTTACACCAGTGGTATCTTCTATATAGCTTTTAACTATCTGTTGTAAATCACCGGTAACTTCTGGAATAACAGCAGAAGGTGTAACTTTACCTGTCAGGAAAATATATACTCCATTTTCTGCTGGTTCTAATTGTGTCTGTACTTCCTCAACTCCATCCTGTTGGATAGCAATTCCCTGAACCAGATTTTTTAAAGCATCCAGTGTTATATCTACTTTTCCCAGTTCACTATCTTTAATTGATGTTTTTTGACCTTTTTTATCATCAATAAAGAATGGGTAGATGGCCCAGGCACCTGCTAAAAAGGCAAGCAAAAATAGAAAACCAACCAGTATTTCTCCATGTAAACTTTCTATAATATCTGGAAGTGACTGTGATTGGACAATACCAAGACTATAAACAGCCAGAAGCAGTGAACCAAACATAAAAACAAGAGATATAATTAGTAAAACAAAACGGTTTATAATTTTCATCAATATCACCTTCTTTATGTTTTTATTTTGTTATTCTTCCTCTTCTTCTGTTTCAATAACCTCTACTTCTTCTTCCTCCTCCTCTTCCTCCTCGGCAAAATGGACTCCCTGAACATGTATATTTACATCCTGTACATCCAGTCCTGTCATGCTTTCAACTGCTTCCTGTACATTATCCTGAATTCTCCAGGCAACATCAGGTATTGCAGAACCATATTCTACAATGATAAATAAATCAATTGAAGCATTTTTTTCATCAACTTCAACCTTAACACCTTTAGATAAATTTTTTCTTCCCAGCATATCAGCAATACCACCTGCAATACCACCACTCATTCCAGCAACTCCTTCAACTTCTGTAGCAGCAAGTCCTGCAATTATGGCCACAACTTCATTTGCAATTTTAATTGCTCCATCTTTTTTTTCTTCTTTCATTTTGACACCTCCATTTTTATTTTTACAAACTTTTACATCTTAATTATTTTCTTTTTCTTTTTTATGATTTGTATTAAAGTGATTATTTATAAATTTTGTTGAAAAATTACCAGTTCTAAAAGCTGAATTTTGCATGATTTTTAAGTAAAAAGGTATTGTAGTCTTAATCCCCTCAATATTAAACTCATTTAAAGATCTTTCCATTTTATTTAAAGCTTCTTCACGGTTTACTCCCCAGGTAATTAATTTGGCGACCATAGAATCATAAAAAGGATTTATAAAATAATTATTATAAACACCACTATCAACACGTACTCCAAATCCTCCAGGTATTATATAATTTTCTATTTTTCCAGGAGAAGGCATAAAATCTTTTTCAGGATCTTCAGCATTAATTCTGCATTCTATTGCTGATCCCCTTATTTTTACATCATCCTGGTTAATGCTTAATTTTTCACCTGAAG
>PWOK01000215.1 GCA_003557445.1 Halanaerobiaceae bacterium | reverse complement strand
TAAAGGATGAATTAAATACTGAAACAGAACCGATTATTATTGTAAATGGTAAAAGGTTATTAATTGAAGATTTATATTTAGAAAATGGTAGAATATATGAAAGTAATCTGGGGAAATTACTCGATTATAATTATAAAATTAATTATCTTTCAGAAATTCCAGTAAACAATAATCAAAAAAACAAAAAACGTATTTGGGCCATATCGTTTTTAACCGGATTATTATTACTTGTTAATATAGCCATTCCTTTTGTGAACATGAGAATAAAAGAGAATGAAATTGAGCAATTACAGCAGAAAATAGAACAAAGAACAGTTTTACTAACAAGAATTGAAGAAATCAATAATCAATATACTGATATAAAAGAACAAAATGATAAATATCAAGAGATATTAAATGAGGGCAAAAAAAATTATTTACCCTGGATAAATGAATTAAATAAGGTTTTACCGGAGGATGTCAATGTTTATCGAATAAATTTTCACAGGGAGCAACTGGTTATATTAGAAGGTTCCTCTAAAAATGCCAGTGAGGTGATGGCTGCACTTGATCAGTCACCTTATTTTAATGATCTTAATTTTACCGGTAGTATCAATATAGAACAGGATATGGAATATTTCCAGATAGCAGGTGATCTTAGTTATGGGACTCAGTAAAAGAGAAAAAATGCTTTTAATTATTGCAATACTCATCATTGGAATTGGTTCAATAATTATGTGGGTTATAATACCTCTGAGGGATAATTATAACCAGTTGAATAACCAGAAAAATGAACTTGAAATGGAACTTGAACGTATTAATCTAGTATTACTGGATACAGAAAAAAATATAAACAGACTTCAGTCAGAAAAGCTAAAAATGATTAATATTAAATCTTTATTTTACAACAGCTCTTCAGAAAACTTTAGATATCAGGTATCAAATAAAATAGATAATTATATTAAAAATAGTGGATTAGAATTAAGAAATAAGCAAATAGGTCTTCAGACCATAAATAATAATGAAAACCTTAATAAATTAATTTATCAGGCCAATTTAGAGGGTGATATGGAACAAATTTTAAGTTTTTTGCAGGATCTAAATAATAGTGACAGGTTATTAAGAACAGGCCAGCTGGAATTGAGAAGAGGAGATTCAGGTGAAAATCTTTTGATACATATTTCGGTGGAAGCGGTTAATTTGAAAGGGGGAATTGATTATGAATAAATTTAGAAAAGTTAAACGATCATATATTTTATTATTATCATTTATATTAATTTTTGTTTTTTTGATTTCAGTAACAGTAAGCTCTAATAATGATAATCTTATAAATTTAAATGTAAGAAGGGCAGATATATCTGATGTTTTAATGATGTTAAGTGAGCAATCTGATAAAAATCTGGTTCCTGATGAAAGTGTCAGAGGTAATGTAACTCTTGATCTAAAAAATGTTTTACTGGAAGAAGCAATAGAAGTTTTGACAGAGGTATATGGTTATAATTTTCAACAAATATCCGATAATTCCTATGTTGTTACTGAAAAAACTCTGGAAGAAACACCTGGAATTATTTATGAAGATGGTTTACTAACTCTAAAGTTTGAAAATAAGGACATCAGAAATATTTTAGCTATAATTGCAGAAAAAACTGATTCCAATATTATTGCTGATCAAAGGGTATCAGGTAATATTTCTGCTGATATTAGTGAGGTAGCAAAAGATACAGCATTAAAGACCATGCTGGAAACTTATGGTTATTACCTTGCAGAAAGCAATGGAGTTTACAGGGTTTATGATTCTGAAATCAGAGATATAACCCATTTTTCAATAAACTTCAAAGACAATAAACTGAACATAAAGGCAACAGAGGTAAGTTTAGGTACAGTATTAAGAGCAATTTCTGAAGTAAGTAATGTGGATATGATTATTTTCAGTAATTTACGAGATAATATTGATCTAAATATTACAGGATTGACTGTTGATCAAGCTATTGATATTATTCTTTCTGGAACCAGGTTTAGTTACAGGAAAATGGATAATATGTATCTTATAGGAGATAGAGAAATCAATAGTCCTGCAGCTTCCATAATTACAACTAATAAGGTAATTCCTCTGGAATATATTGAAGCAAATAAGATACCAGAAATTCTTCCCAATAATATTTCTACCTCCAGAATTAAAATAATTGAAGATCAAAATGTAATTGTGGTAACTGGAACTCAATCAGAGATTAAACAAATAGCAGATTATATAGAACAAATTGATAATAGAATTCCTCAGATTGTTGTGGAAGCATTAATTGTTGAATTATCTTATACACAACATGAAAAACCGGGTATTAATCTGGGAATGGATGATTTTGATGGTAAAATAACTATTTTTGATGGTACACTGGGGAAACTCACCTATGAGTCAATTCTGGAATTGACACCCACTTTTTATCTGGAAATACAGCATTTAATTGAAGAAGGAAAGGCATCAATAAAAGCCAGACCAAATATTACAACCCTTAACAGACAGCAGGCTGTAATTGATGTGGGGACAGTCCAGTATTATACTGAAGTCACAACAGATGATGAAGAGGAAATAAAAGAAAGGCGGAGTATTGAAACTGGAGTAACCCTCGATGTAACTCCCTGGGTTAGTGGTTCTGATGAAATAACAATGAAATTAAAACCAAGGGTGAGTAATATTAGTGGTGCAGCCAGTAATGATATACCGGAAATCAGTCAAAGACAGATTGATACTACAGTTAGAGTAAAAGATGGACAGACAATTGTGCTCGGTGGTTTGATTCAGGATGTTAGCAGTAAAAGAATATCAAAAGTTCCACTTCTTGGAGATATCCCTTTACTTGGAAGATTATTCAGATCGGAAAGAGAGGATGTAAATCAAACAGAACTGGTTATATATTTAACTCCATATATACTGGATGAAGAAAAACTGGAGGAAAGGTTTATTAAAGATGAAGAAGATTATATAGACCAGGAAAATATTTTTGAC
>PWOK01000247.1 GCA_003557445.1 Halanaerobiaceae bacterium | reverse complement strand
CCAGTGCTTTAATTGCTCCTGGAGGGGAAAATGATATGGGGATAATCAGTACAGATGGTTATATTGAAGGTTTTAGTAACTACCTCAATTATTACAGACCTATGATAGGAACTTCCTGTTCTGCGGCCCTGGTTTCCGGAGCAGCAGCCCTCTTAACCTCTCAGGGAATTAGTGGTCCTGAGGCAATAAGGGAGGCTTTAGAGAGCACAGCTGACATTGAATCAGGAATTATCAATATTTATGATGCTTTAGGTATGCATTTTGTACCTATATATCAGGATATGAAAGTCATGGCAGCCATAAAAGTTGATAACACATATTATGTGGTCAGTGATATTGACAGTCCAAATCATATGGGAGATTACAGTGTTGACCGTGTCAAAACCAATGATTATTTAAAAATGATTGCCTGGGTTGATATGAATAACAGTGGTAGCATTAGTAATGGCGATTATTTCGGAGAAAGTTCTATTTTTAGATTAAGCAGATTCAGGGATGAGGATAATATCGATTTCTCAGTTACTTATATTGAAGATTCTGCATCATTGTTAAGTACAAATCAGTTGCCTGAAATCATTTATGGTCCACCACCTGTAAACAAAGAGAAAGGAGAATGATTAAGATGAAAAAAATTAAGTTTATTATTTTAATAACTCTTGTTATTATTATTATTTCCGGCTTTAGTATTTCAGTTGAGGTAACTACTGGTGGAGAAATAGGAAGTTTTACCTATCAGAGTGAGGGCCCTATTCAAAGACTTCAAGATGATTTTATCCCCATTAATAGGGTGGCTGATGCCCTTAATTACCGTCTTAACTGGGAATTATGGCAGAATAAGGTGGAGGGTAATCTGCATAATATCTTTTTCTCCACTTCAGAGTTCATTATTTACAGGGGCCAGCTTTATCTTCCTCTTGAATTTTTTGAACCAACATTTGGATTTAACATTGAAAAAAGAGGAAACCGTTATTTTATTTACAGTTATCTAGAGCTGGATGGTGAATTACAAATTGATTTACAAACACATACAAATAGTATTAGTAGTGATAAACCCCTGGCAGTTACAGTAATACTGCTTAATAATGGAGAAGAAATAGATTTGAATTTTAGTTCCAGTCAAAGATATGACCTTGTCTTAACACGATTTAACAGGGAAGTCTGGCGTTTATCTGATGGTAAGGGTTATTCTGCTGTCAGAGGAACTGAAAAACTAAAAAGGGGTGAATATCTGCTTTTTACTGACCTGATAGAATTGGACTTTAATAGAGGTAGATATAATTTGATTGCTGAAATAACAGCCTCTGAAAAAACTATTGAAAGTAAACCTTTAACTATAACTATCAATTAATTTTGTTTTATGTAAAGAACCCCTTTTCAGGGGTTCTTTTTTTGTTCATATTATCCCGTATTTCCACAGGTAACATCTGTTATATTACAGTCTTCAATATCAACTGCAAAAGTTACTACAAAATCAACTCTGATTAATTGATCAAATTCTTCTTTACAGGCTCTTCTTTTTCTACACCTTTGTTGTGCTTCAGCCATAGTAATACCTCCTTTCTCTTTTCATTAATATTTTATGTTCTATGTCTCTTTAGTGATAATATTTTTTAAATAATTTACCTGAATAATAGCATTCTTATTATATTTATGTTAAAATAAATTTTAATACAATAACTTAACATATTAATAAATATAAACAGGAGAGATAATAATGCAAATCATAGGTTTTCTTTTAGCTTTTTCACTTGCTCTTTTTTTAATCTCAAAAAAAATTAATATGGGGGTATCTCTGCTAATTGCAGCTTTAATTACAGGAATTTTTTCCACTCTGGCTATCAAAGAACTGCCAGCTGTTATTATATTTGATGGTATCTTTAGTTATATGTCCATCCAGTTAATGATAATTGTGGGCTTAATAAGTGGATTGGGATATATTATGAAAAAAACCGGTGACCTGCAATTAATGATAGTCTCCTTAAATTCTTTAGTTAAAAACATCAAAATCCTAACTATGTTAGTTCCTGCCCTTATTGGAACTCTAAATGTACCTGGAGGTGCAATTCTTTCAGCACCAATGATTGAAGAAAGTGGAGACAGAATAAATTTAAGCAATGTTAATAAAAATTCAATTAACCTTTTTTTCCGACATATTGGTTTTTTTATTTATCCCCTTTATCCTTCCATGATTTTAATCAGTGAACTTTTAAATGTTAATATGACTGGAGTCATCAGTTATACCTTTTTTGTTATGCTTGCAGGTATTGCAGCAGCTTATCTGACAATGTTTAGAAATATTGATAATGGTCAGATACCTGTTGAAGAAAGAAAAAAAACAATAACAAGTATTAAGGGTTTCTTTTCCGGATTTTTTTCTATTCTTGTAATCCTTGTTCTGGCTTTACTATTAAATGTTCCTTTTCATTATGCTATAATTATTGGTGTTATAGTTGCTCTTTTGAAAAATATCGAGAAAGATAACTATATTGCTCATTTAAAAAATAGAATTACAGGTTTTTTTACTCAGGGTATTGATTATCAGCTTGTTTTCACTATTGCCGGTTTAATGGCTTTTAAAGCAGTCATAGAGGCAACTGGATTGGTTGATGATCTTGCATTATATATTATAGAATTTGGTATACCCTTACCATTAATGGTCTGTGTATTGGGCCTTTTTGCAGGTTATGTTTCAGGAGTACATGTGGCAGCAACCGGTATGCTGGCCCCACTTTTTGCACCCATGATACCTGATGCCAGTCTGGC
This sequence comes from Halanaerobiaceae bacterium, assembly GCA_003557445.1. Next base: position 224 of record PWOK01000247.1, on the reverse strand, counting down.
TGTTTATGCTGCTTTATTATTTACTACAATTAATCTTGGCTATCTGATATCTCCCCTGCATTTATGTCTGGCCCTGGGTAATGAATACTTTGATGTAGCAATTGGTCCGGTTTATAAGAAATTGTTCATTCCGGTTACAGTAATGGTTTTTACCTCTTTAATTTTGGTCTGGTTTTTTGCCTGATAAAAAAAATATATACCCCTGTAATTACAGGGGTATATAT
>PWOK01000362.1 GCA_003557445.1 Halanaerobiaceae bacterium | reverse complement strand
CTGGTATATTTTTCAATCTGTTCCTCAGCTTTAGATAAATAACCGACACCATCTGCTCCATAAATTTCTCTGGCAATAATCTCGATTTTTTCTTTTATAGGCTGATTTAAATCATAAAGATAATCAAAATTACTTTTTCCTGATTCAAGTAGTTCAATAACCTTCTCAGCCAGTTCTATTCCTCCTTTTCCTCCTTTTTCCCAGACCTCTGATACAGCAGCTTCAAATCCGGCTTTATGACATTTTCTGATTAGAAAATTAATTTCTTTTTCAGTATCAAAAGAAAATTTATTTACAGCCACAACCAGAGGAACACCAAAATTATGTATATTCTCCACATGTTTCTCCAGATTTTCAAAACCTTTTTCCAGGACACTAATATTTTCTTCTTTCAATCTGTCAAGGGGAACTCCCCCATGCATTTTTAGGGCTCTTACTGTTGCCACCAGAACAACTGCATCAGGTTCTATCCCAGCATAACGGGATTTAATGTTAAAAAATTTCTCTGCCCCTAAATCTGCTCCAAACCCTGCTTCAGTTATTGCTATATCAGATAACTGTATTGCCATCTTTGTAGCAACAGCACTATTACAGCCATGAGCTATATTGGCAAAAGGACCTCCATGAATAAAAGCTGGTGTGTTTTCCAGGGTTTGTACAAGGTTTGGTTCCATAGCATTTTTTAAAAGAGCTGTCATTGCTCCCTGCATTTTTAATTGATCTGCTGTAATTGGTTTATCATCAAAACTATAACCAATAACTATTTTCCCGATTTTTTCTTTAAGTTCCATCAAATTATTGGCCAGACAAAGAATAGCCATAAGTTCTGAAGCTACGGTTATCATAAATCTATCTTCTCTGGGTTGCCCATGAACACTGCCCCCCAGCCCTACTATTATATTTCTTAATACTCTATCATTCATATCAATAACCCGGGGCCAGACAACACGTGTGGGATCAATATTTAATTTATTTCCCCGTTTTATATGGTTATCAATTGCAGCTGATAGTAAGTTATGAGCAGCACCAATGGCATGTATATCACCTGTAAAGTGTAAATTTATATCTTCCATTGGTATAACCTGGGCATAACCACCACCTGCTGCCCCTCCTTTGATTCCCATTGTTGGTCCCAGGGAAGGTTCACGAAGAGCAATACTGGTTTTTTTACCCAGACAATTAAGTGCCTGTCCCAGACCAACTGTAGTAGTTGTTTTTCCTTCTCCAGCCCTGGTAGGAGTAATGGCACTTACCAGTACCAGTTTACTGTCATTTTTCTGGCCATATTTTTCCAGGACATCCAGTTTGACTTTTGCCTTATACTTACCATAAAGTTCATAATCTTCCTCTTTGAGATCCAGTAACCTGGCAATTTCAGTTATCGGTTTTATTGAAGCTGATTGGGCTATTTCAATATCTTTTTTCATATAAATGTTCTCCTTTGCCATAAGAAAACATAAAAGCCAGTATTTATTTACAATACCAGCTTTTATGTGTCTAACTTTTATTTTTAACTATTTCACTTTATTTATTATTTTCATCGTTAGCTGGTTCTTTTTTATTGTCATTTTCTTTATTATTCTCTTCTTTTACCTTTTTCTCTTCCTTTTTTGCTTCTTTTTTTACTTCTTTCTTAATGTCATCTTCCTCTTCTGGTTCTTCCAGTGGTTCTCCTTTAATAATTTTTTGAATCTGTTCTGAATTAAGGGTTTCTCTTTCCTTAAGTTCTTTTACAATATTTTTAACAGTATCAGATTCTTTTTCCAGGAGTTTAAGAGCTTTATCATAGCATTCCTCTATCATTGTATTAATTTCTTTATCTATTTTAGCTGCTATTTCTTCACTATAATTACGCTTTCTTGAAATATCTCTTCCCAGAAAAACCTGTTGGTCATGTTTATCTCCCAGTGTAAGAGGACCAAGTTCTTCACTCATTCCATATTCTGTTATCATAGCTCTAATAATTTTTGTAGCCCTTTCCAGATCATTTTGAGCTCCGGTACTTATATCATCAAGAAATATCTCCTCTGCCACCCTTCCACCAAGTAAAGCAGTTACCTGGTCCAGAAGTTCATTTTTGGTCATGAATTTTTTGTCATCTTCAGGTAAAGGTACTGTAAATCCTCCTGCTCTTCCCCTGGGAATAATCGAAACCTTGTGAGTTCTATCTGCATTTTCTAGTAATTCTCCCAGTAAAGCATGGCCTGTTTCATGAAAAGCAACAAGATTTTTCTCTTTTTCAGAAATCAGAGCACTTTTTTTGGCCGGTCCGGCTATAACCCTGTCAATTGCATCATCAAATTCCTTCATTTCTATTACATTCTTATTTCGCCTTGCAGCCAGAATTGCAGCTTCATTGGCCAGGTTTTCCATATCTGCACCGGTAAACCCTGGAGTTCTTTTTGCCAGTATATCCAGCTCCACATCTTCAGCAATAGGTTTATTACGTATATGAATTTCAAGTATTTTTTGTCTTCCCAATTTATCAGGTCTATCTACCATAACCTGTCTATCAAAACGTCCTGGTCTCAATAATGCAGGATCCAGAACATCAGGTCTGTTGGTAGCTGCCATCAATATTATTCCTTCATTTGGTTCAAATCCATCCATTTCTACCAGTAGCTGGTTAAGGGTCTGCTCTCTTTCATCATGTCCTCCACCCAGGCCTGCTCCCCTCTGCCTGCCAACAGCATCAAGTTCATCAACAAAAATTATACAGGGGGAATTTTCTTTACCTTTCTCAAAAAGATCCCTCACCCTTGATGCTCCAACTCCAACAAACATTTCTACAAAATCAGAACCACTAATAAAAAAGAAAGGAACACCTGCCTCTCCTGCTATTGCTTTAGCCATCAATGTTTTTCCTGTACCAGGAGGCCCTATTAACAAAACACCTTTAGGGACTTCTGCTCCCAGTCTGGAAAACTTGCTGGGGTTTCTTAAAAATTGTACTACTTCCTGTAATTCTTCTTTAACTTCTTCATAATTGGCAACATCATCG
>PWOK01000324.1 GCA_003557445.1 Halanaerobiaceae bacterium | reverse complement strand
GATTTTAAATCCTATATGTTAATTTATTGTGGCAAAATGAACCAACAAAAGGACTGGGTAACACAGTTACATATCGGTTCTGTCAGGAATTACAGAAAAAAACTATATAAAAATCTTGGTAAGGATAGTGGTGGTGATGTTTCTACAAACAACCTGGAAATTGTCAATAATTTAAGATATTTTTTAAATCAATTTGATGAAAAATTAAAAATTGTGATCTATTATTTAGACCCTGTTCTGGAACCATCTGTAGGAACCCTTTGTCGGGCTTTTCCCAATGTTTTTGCCGGAGCCCCCTGGTGGTTTAATGATAGCCCTTATGGAATAGAAAAACAATTAAATCATTTTAGTAGTGTTGATCTATTAAGCTGTCATGCCGGGATGGTTTCAGATTCGAGGAAAATTCTTTCCTATGGTTCCCGTCATGAAATGTTCCGCAGGGTATTATGTAATCTGCTGGGAAAAAAGGTGAATAGAGGCCAGATACCTGTGGATATTTCCTTTAATCTTGCCAGGTCAGTTAGCTATGATCATCCTGTTAAACTATATTTTCAAAAATAATATTCTATATATAGATATGAGTTGATTTACTAATGAATGTAATCAAAAACAGAAAAATATTACTGGGTATTGTTACTTCATTATTCTGGTTTTCATTATATACATATATTCCAACATTTGCACCATATTTAGAAGAAATTGGGACTTCTCATGGAATGATAGGAATTATACTGGGATCCTATGGTTTTGTACAGATGATTTTGAGAATTCCCCTGGGGATTTTATCAGATAGGTTAAACAGGAGAAAGATTTTTGTGGTAATGGGTATCTGTTTTGCTACAATAAGTGCCCTGGGATTAAGTTTTACTACCAATGTTTATTTAATACTTTTTATGCGTGCTCTGGCCGGTACAGCTGCTTCTACCTTGGTTACCTATACTATATTGTTTTCAAGTTATTTTAAACAGGAGCAGACATCAAAAGCAATTGGAATCATCAACTCTTTTACAAAAAGTGGCCAGGTTGCTGCCATGTTCTTAGGGGGATTAATAGCCCGGTATTTTGGGCGGCAGACTCCATTTTTGCTGGCGGTAGCCGGTGGTCTTACAGGAATTATATTATCAACAGGAATAGAAAAAGAAAAAAAGCAAAAAAAACAGCCTTTAAAAATTGAACAATTAATTATGGTTTTAAAAGAATATAATTTACGTATATCTTCAATACTGGCAGTTATTGTTCAATTAATAATTTTTGCCACTGTTTTTGGTTTTGTACCTGTTGCAGCCCGGTATATTGGAGCAAATGAATTTCAACTGGGAATATTAACAATATTATTTAATATACCTATAATACTGGCAGCAGCTCTAAGTGGTACTTATTTTAAAAATAAGTTTGGTGAAAAAAATACTATAATATTTGGATTTATTATACTGGCACTTTATACTTTTTTAATACCTTTTATAAACAGTTTGAAGACACTTTATATAGTACAGATTACCGGTGGTTTTGGTGGAGGGGTTATTTATCCACTTTTAATGGGTTTAAGCATTAAATCTGTAGATCAAAATCAGAGGGCAACAGCAATGGGTTTTTTTCAGGCTGTTTATGGTCTGGGTATGTTTGTAGGACCTGTGATGGTTGGCTTTATCAGTGATATTGCCGGGCTTACTACAGGATTTATAGTTACAGGGATAATAGGTATCATGGGTGCTGTACTCAGCAAATTATTTATAAGGAAAGAAGCCAAATTTAATTAAAGGAGGTAAATTAATGTCCGGATTTATATTATCTGCTTTTGCTGATGAAATTGATATGGATTTAAAGACACAGATGGATGTTCTTAAAAAACATAATATAGATTTTATTGAAATGAGAGGGGTTAATGGTAAATGTATTGTTGAATACTCGCCTGAGGAAGTAAGGGATATAAAAAAACAATTAGATGACAGGGGATTTAAAATTTCAGCAATAGGTTCACCTCTTGGTAAAATTAATATTAATGATGATTTCCAACCACATCTGGATCTGTTTAAACATACTCTGGAAGTTGCTAAAATACTGGAAACTGAATATATCAGGATGTTCAGTTTTTTTATTCCTGAGGGAGAAAAACCTGAAAAATACAGAAGCCAGGTTATGGAAAGATGGCACAAATTTATAGAAACTGCAAAAGGTTCTGACCTGACACTGTTACATGAAAATGAAAAAGAAATCTATGGTGATATCCCTGCAAGATGTCTTGATTTAATTGAAACAATGGATAGTGATAATTTTCGCCTGATTTTTGATCCGGCAAATTTTGTACAGTGTGATGTAATAACCTATCCTGATGCCTATAATCTTTTAGAAGAACATATAGAGTATTTACATATTAAAGATGCCCTTTATAGTGATCATAGTGTAGTTCCTGCTGGAAGTGGTGATGGAAAGATAAAGAAAATATTAAAGGATTTATATAATCAGGGATTTGAAGGATTTCTTTCCCTGGAACCACATCTTGGTACTTTTGCAGGGCTTAAAGAACTGGAAAGGGACTCTGATTATCAGGAATTACCTGAAGGAGGCCCAGCTAAATTTGCAATTGCTGTGGAGGCCTTAAAGGATATATTAAGAAAAATCAAAACATAAAAAATGTATAAATAATAAAGGAGGAGAATAATGACTGTAAGAACAGGTGTAATTGGTATAGGTAATATGGGAACTGCACATGCTCATAATTTACATAAGGGTAAGATTCCGGGAGCTGAATTGACTGCTGTCTGTGATACTAATCCAGATCGTTTGCAATGGGCAAAAAAGAACTTGGGGGATAAGATTAAGATTTATAATAATGAAAATGATTTTTTCAATGATCAGAGTATTGAGGCAGTAATTATTGCTACACCACATTATGATCACCCCTCAATGGCAATAAAGGGATTTGAAAATAATAAACATGTTTTAATAGAAAAACCAGCAGGGGTTTATACAAAACAGGTAAGAGAAATGAATGAGGTTGCTAAG
>PWOK01000026.1 GCA_003557445.1 Halanaerobiaceae bacterium | reverse complement strand
CTTAAACTATATTTTATTGCATTTTTTTTTCAATATTTGATAACGAATCAGCAATCCGAAAAAATACTATCCATGCTTCACAAATAACTCTCCAAATAATATTTCCTATAAATAGTAATGCAATTCCACCAAAAATCTTAATAGGACCATCAAATTTGTCATATTGTCCTTCCCAAATCAATCCTATGCCGGCAAGGGTAATAACTGCAAATCCAATTTTATAAATAATCCGAAAAAAACTCAAAGAAATCATTTTCTGAAATGAAAAATAATCTGCAAAACCACTTGAAGTGTTTTTTTTTGATTTGTTTTTGTTGATATCCAAAGATTCATTTGCGTTTTCCATAGTCGATTTTTTTTAAATTACAAATTACGAAAAAGAACATCTTTATTAAACTTAGAACAATTGTTTGTTTTGTGGCATAATCTTTTATGTCAACAAATATATCATACTTTTTGATAATCAGACAAATTATAACGACAAAACCTTTTCATTTCATTCCATTAACATTATTAAATTTCATAAACACAATTGTGTTTTTTTGGCTACTTTTAAACTATCTTAGTTTTACAGGGAGAATACAACCGTCCGATTAAAATATATACACTCTTTTTAAATCTATTATTTCTAGTATTAAATAATTGTAGAGATGAGAAAATTAATAGGTTACTACGTAAAATCCCTTTCAAGAGCATCTAAGAGTTTAAGCAAGAAATCTCTATTTATTGAAAAACCGTGGGCTTTGGTTGATAATGACAATGAAATTCAAAAACTAATTTTTAAAAAAGATGGAGAATTAATACTTTCAAAGAATGGGCAAGTGGAAATAGGTTCATGGCAATACTTGGCAGAAGCCAGGTCTTTGCTTATTGACAGAGTTAGGGATAAATTGCTTTTACAAGAGCAGTTCATTGATGAGAATGTGTTAATTCTTAGAAAAGATGGAACTACAAATGATTTTTTTGCACTGGCCAATGAGAACAATCTCCCGGATTATGATATCCCCACCTATTTAAATTCTCTAAAGCAAAGAAGATTTAACATAAAGGAAGAACTCCTTCTAAATGGTGATATTATCGAAATTTACGATGGAAATAGTTTTGGAGATGATTATAAGAGACTTATTGGTAGGAAGGTAGATGTTAAAACGAAAGATGAAGTACTTTTAAATGCCAGTGGATATTACACGAGTAAATGCAACCAGTACATTTTTCAATTAGAGAATGGATATATTTCTCATGTAATGAATAGAAAAAACATGAAATATTTTAAAACTTATGATGGACAGGAGATTGAACTGGAATACTTTTTATATAGTGGCGAAAATGAACCAAGAATGGTAACAATAAATGGGAATCCTGTTCTCGAAAGTAAAATTCTCTTAGAGGATAAAACTAAAACACTATATATCAAAGACAGTTTTCTAATAAGGGTTACTTCTAATACTGCTTTACAATCAAACGATGGAAGTGAATACGAAATTGAAAATGCGGTCGCAAATGCCCCTTTTTCATGGTTAAATCTAACAGTCACGAACAATGGGAAGCCTATAAAAGATGGTAGTTTTTGGAAAGGTAATTTACAGTTTGATGTTAAGGGAAGCCGAATTATAAAAATTATTTTAAGACGTGATTACAAGTTATCAAAAGGTTTCACAGTTACAATTGAGCAAAAAAATCCAGTTTTTCCGGACAAGGGTGATAAAATTGTAGATTTCACACCTGGTAGTATTTTGCCTGATGGAAAATATAGAGTAAAAGGAACTTTACGTTGGCTTCGTATTAAGGATATGGCGATTGTTTAATTACTAATGGAATATCATTAGGTTATTCAAAGTAAATATAGAAGCCAAGGATTTGCTTCAAGGGGGGAATATTCTCATTATATTTCATATCACACAAATTCCACTAAGCCATGCTATTGTTGGCTATACCATATTACATGCAATGTTTTTATTCATTGACTGTGCTTAAACTATTGTACCATTTTTCAACTTCTACTGCAACATGCAATTCACCTATGAATAGGTAAGAATTATTATTCGCTTTTAAAGCAATTTCTTTTCTCATAATCCAAGCAGAAAAAGTATCATAAACTTTTCCCCTAATTGCATTTCCCAAAACAGTCCTTCTTCTAAATGTAAAAATTTCGTCAGCGTCTAAAAATCTCCTATTTGAGAATGAAATTATATATCGTCCAGCAGATCCAATATATTCAACGTTATAAATATTCCCTTGTTTTGTTATTCTTGATGTTGAAATGTTTTTTTGTTTTTCTTTTTCATGATATATTTCAGAAGAAATTTTGTAATACTTATAAGAATTAAAATACTCAGTCAAATTATTACAAAAATATTTGCCCACATCTTTTTTACTCAATGTAGTATTATATGTTGTTATTTCTGAAATAACAGTTGCATTAGAGTCATTATTAAGAGCACTTGTTGATTGATATGTACTACAACTTACCATTAATGTACATAGTATTAAAAGACATACTAATTTTAAAAGAAAATTGTACTTTTCACAGAAAAAGAATTTTTTCTTTTCACAGTTTCCTTTTCTTGTTAACTTAAAAGGATAATTACCTATTAATCTGAATCTATAAGTTGTCATAATATTTTTTTAAGAATAATAACCTAAGTTGTTTTTCTTTTATGTCATATCAAAATAAAACAATTTAATTCAGTTTATTAATTGAAAATTTGTGCTTTCTTCCTAAGACTGCTGATAACTTGTTTATATCAGCAAATATAAAATTCTTTTTAAAATCGGGGTATTTTTGACTACATAAAAAAATACCCACAGCGATATTGCTGCAGGAATTTATAACTGTAGAAAACAAAGTATACTTAAGATTGAATATCCAGGATAATTATTTCCCATAAAGAACCGCAAAAAACAGTAAATTAAATCTGTTATTCAGTTGGATGCTGACCAATATCTTTGAAGTGTTTAAATAGGTTGTCTGGCTCAAAATACTGTATTTTCACTAGTCCATTT
>PWOK01000154.1 GCA_003557445.1 Halanaerobiaceae bacterium | reverse complement strand
TTTATTACAATTGATGGAGGTCATAGAATTGGCTTTACAGGTGAAGTTGTTATCAAAGAAAACAAAATTAAAACAATTAAAAATATAAACTGTTTAAATTTTCGTCTGACAAGAGAAATAATTGGAGCAGGAGATAAAATAATAGACAGAATTTATAATTATAAAAATAATAATATATTTAATACTTTAATTATTTCACCTCCACTCTGTGGAAAAACAACATTATTAAGGGATTTTATCAGGATATTAAGTAATGGTTCCCGGAAAACAGGTATTAAAGGAAAAAAAATTGGACTTGTTGATGAAAGATCTGAAATAGCAGGTGCTTTTAAAGGTATAGCCCAAAATAATATTGGTAAAAGAACAGACCTGCTGGATAATTGTCCTAAAGCTAAAGGTATGATGTTATTAATTAGAGCAATGTCTCCAGAAATTATTGCTGTAGATGAGATTGGAAAAAAAGAAGATATTCAGGCTATTAAAGAGGCAGTAAATGCTGGTGTCAGATTAATAACAACAATTCATGGTGATAATATTAAATCTATTAAAAAAAGAGCAGGTATGGATCAAATAATAAAAGGAAAGATCTTTAAACGATATATCATATTAAGCAAAAATTCGGGTATTGGAACAATTGAAAGTGTTTTAAATGATAAATTTGAGGAGGTTAAGTCAGATGTCTCTTAAATTATTTGGTTCTTTATTGATATTAATTTCCGGTAGTACAGCTGGCTGGATAATTGCAGAACATTATTTAAAAAGAATAAAACAAATTCAACAATTAAAACTTGCCCTTAATATATATATTACAGAAATAAGCTATAGCAGTACTGTACTTCCTGAAGTTTTAAAAACAATATCTCAAAAATTAGATTATCCACTTTCTCTTTTGTTTAATAATGCTGGATGTGAATTAAACCAAAAAAAAGGTGTAATTTTTTCTGATATCTGGTATAAACACTTACAGGAAAATTATAAGATAAATGCTTTATATAAACAGGATATAAATATATTAAAAGAATGGGGTCAACATATAGGTAATTCTTCTTTAGAAGGACAACAAAAAATAAATAAATTAACCTTAAAAAGACTGGATTATGCAGAAAAACAGGCCCGGGAACTTGCTGGAAAAAGAGTGAAATTAACACGTTATACCGGGGTGTTAATCAGTATATTAATAATCATATTATTTTTATAGAGAACAAAAGGAAAGGGGCTTTAAAATGTTAGACATAAATATAATTTTCAGAATAGCAGGAATAGCTATTTTTATTTCAGTAATAAATATGGTTCTAAAACAGGCAGATAAAGAAGAACAGGCACAGATGTTAACTCTTGTTGGGGTAATTATTGTATTAATGATGGTAATACAATTAATTAATGAGTTATTTGATAGTGTTAGAAGTGTATTCAGGTTTTAGGTGATAAAATGTTAATATTCAGGATAATTGGTATGGCTATAATTTCATCAGTACTAATTCTGGTAATTAAACAGGAAAAACCTGAACTGGCTTTCCTTTTAAGCCTGGTTACAGGTATGATGATATTGATACTGCTAATTAATCAAATAGCAGAAATCATTAATTTAATTACAGAACTGGCCAGGAGAGCAGAAATTGATGCTATATATTTTAATACAATTATAAAAATCATAGGTGTTGCCTATCTGGGAGAGTTTGGAGCAGAAATAACCAGGGATGCCGGGGAAACAGCTCTGGCTTCAAAAATTGAACTTGCAGTTAAAATAATTATTATGTTTATGTCCCTTCCCATTATGATTTCATTGATAGAAACAATCATTAGTTTTTTACCTTAAGGTAGTGGTTAGATGGAGGAATAGAAGATGAAATCTATAAAAATATTTGTAGTTTTGATAATTATATTATTTGTTTTTCTTTTTGTTTTTTTTTCAGAAATATCTGCTATGGAATTGGAAACAGTAGAAGAAGAAAATGGATTATCACAGGAAAACATAATTAGAGAACAAATGAAAAAATTAAACCTGGAAGATTTGGAAGCAGAAGTTGCCAGAATAAACAGAATTGGGAAGGACATTATTCCTGAGCTAACCATTAGAGATATAATAGCAGGTTTTGTAAGAGGGGAATTTGATATAGACTGGAAAAAAATAATTATTATCATTATCCAGTATCTGGGCAGGGAAGTTGCTATTAATTTAAATATTCTGGGACAGGTAATTGTATTGGCAGTATTTAGTGCGGTTTTAAAAGTATTTAATGATTCCTTTTCCAGTGAAATGATCAGTAATACTGCCAATATGATTATATTTTTAATACTGGCAGTTTTACTTCTTAATTCTTTTAGAACTGCTGCCAGTGTTGGAGTAGACACTATTCAATTAATGGTTAATTTTATGCAGGCCTTAATTCCTGTTCTTTTAACAATGCTGGTCAGTGTTGGGGCTGTTACATCTGCAGCAATTTTTCACCCACTAACTTATTTGATAATAACTGCTTTATCTACAGGGATTAATACTATTATATTACCAATGATATTTATTTCTTTTGTATTAACAATAGTAAATAATATTTCAGATGAATTTAATATTTCCAGGCTTGCTGCTTTATTTAAAGAAATTAGTCTTTCATTATTAACCCTTTCACTGACTTTGTTTATTGGCAGTTCTCTATTACAGGGTGGTTTTGCAGCAATTTCGGATAGTATTACTTTACGTACTGCTAAATTTTTATCAGGTCGATTTATACCTGTAATTGGTGGTATTTTATCAGGTGCAATTGAATTAATTGTAAACTGTTCTCTATTAATTAAAAATTCTCTTAATATGCTGGGTATGTTAGGGATTTTAGTTATAATAATTCATCCCATAATAAAAATTTTGGCACTGATTATTCTTTATAAAATTGCAGCTGCTGTTCTTCAGCCCATATGTGACCAAAAATTAATAAACATTTTAAATACAATTGGTAATAATATGTTGTTGATACTGGGTATTGTTATTGCAGTTGCCTTTATGTTTTTTATAGT
>PWOK01000056.1 GCA_003557445.1 Halanaerobiaceae bacterium | reverse complement strand
TACGTAAGAGAGGATAATATTATTGTGGTGGCTACACCAGAAAGAATTAAAGATATATATATTGATGAAAAAATAGAAATTGTTAAAATTGAAAATATTGAACTGGATACAATGATTGATATTATTGAAACAGTTCTACCAAATTTAAATATTGCCCGGGAAAGGGAATCCAGACGTTTAATTTTATCCGGTTCTTTGGTAAAAATAAATGAGGCACTCAATTTGATTGACAGGCTTGATATTTATGTTGAGGATATAAAAAAAGAAATAGAAATTGATGAGATTGAAGAAGAAATAGAAATTGTTAAAATTAAAAATATTGAACTGGACACAATAGTTGACATACTTGGAACTATCATGCCAGATTTGACTATTGCTCGGGAAAGGGAATACAGTTATTTAATTTTATCCGGTTCTTCTGTAAAAATAAATGAGGCCCTCAATTTGATTGACAGGCTTGATCTTTATGTTGAAGAAATTAAAAAAGAAAGAGAAGAAATTGAGGAAATAGATGAGATTGAAGAAGAAATAGAAAAAAGATACAGGGTATACATGTTAAAAAACCTTGAGCCTTCTTCAGTCAAAAGCCAGATGGAAGAAATTTTTGATATAGAAATTATTACAGGTGATCCTGACAGGCAAATAATTATCAGGGGAGAAGAATTTATTGTTGAAAGAGCCCTTGAATTTATTAAAGAGATGGAAGATAAATTTGCAAAAGGTATAGAGGTTATTAAAATAAATTATATGAATCTGGAAAATGCCAGAGATATTATTGCCGATTATTTTCAGGAATTAAAAATACAGATAGAACCTCAAAAAGACAATATAATTTTACAGGGAGAAAAAGAAAAAATAAATGAAGCCCGAAATCTTCTTTTAGAACTGGATAAACCACGAAAACAGGTTATTTTAGAAGCCCGTATTGAAGAGATTAAACACAGTAAAGGAAAAGATATCAGGCTTTTATCAGATGTAGGACTCCTCTCAGATCAGCTGGGATTAGAGATTTTCAGGGATGATGATGGCCGCTTTCAGAGAATTGGTATAACAACCATACCTGATTTCTTAAGGTTGTTAGAGGATGAAGGAATGAGTGAAACCCTGGCCAACCCTCATCTTATGACTTTGAGTGGAGAAAGGGCAGAATTAATGATAGGTGATGTTATTAATGTAGAAGTTGAACGGGTTGAGGAAGGACAGGTCTTTACCACCTATCAGGAAGTTGAAGTTGGTATTAAACTGGAGTTTGAACCCCGGATAACTGATCATGATTCTATAATTCTTGAGCTTAAACCACAAATAACAAGTCTTGGACTGGGTGATGCCATTGGAGATTTACCGACAATAAACACCAGAGAACTGGAGACTACTATCCATCTAAATGATGAAGAAACCTTTATTATAGGAGGTCTGATCCAGGATAGAATAACAGAATCAACTGCAGGAATACCTGTATTATCCAGAATACCTTTAATAGGGAGATTATTCAGGCGTACTGAACAAACCAAAGAAAAAACTGAGTTAATAATTGTTATTACTCCCAGGATAGTAAGACATGACAGGGATGAAGACAATGAGGATCAGGAAATTGAACGGATCTTATTTTTAGACAAAGATTATCAATACCTGGATATAGATTTTATGAGAGAAGAAAATGTTATCAATGAAGAAGAAATAAATGAAGAAAATGAAAAGACTGAAAAAGTAGATACAGAAGAACTTGAAATGGAAATAGAGACGAAAGAAAAAATTGAAGTAGAGCCAGAAGATTAAAACTCAAATAATTAAGGAATAATAAAATATAAAAAAAAGAGCAGGTAAAGGATGATAAACCCTGAACCTGCTCTTTTTATATTTTAATCTTTTTGTTGTTCCTGTATTAATTTTAGCCTGTACCCTTTCATTATATCTGATCTTGTTAGAATTCCAACCAGTCTGTCATTCTCCATGACCATTAGTCTTCCTATATCAGCTTTTAATAGTTTAACAAAGGCCTGATACAAATTATCTTCGGGATGAACTTTTATGACTTCTTCTGTCATTACATTTTTAATTTTCTCCTGATTATTTTTATGAGAGGGAATTGATTTAATATCTTCCATGGTAACACATCCCCTTATATTACCATCTATATCAATTACAGGATAACCACTGTGCCGTTCTTCTATCATTTTATCCAGCAGTTGATCAACAGTGGTTTCCATGCTAACTGTGGAAACATTTTTGGTCATTAATTCCCTTACTTTAAAGTCAGATAAAGTATCCTTTATTAAATTAGTTTGATATTCCTGAGATGCTCCAATGAAAATGAAAAAACCTATAAGGGCCAGTAGAATATGGCCACTTAATAATCCAAAAACAATAAAAAGAAAGGCAAAAGCCTTACCAACAGTACTGGCAATCCTGGTGGCGGTAAGGTAGGATGTTTTCCTGGCGATTAAGGATCTTAAAATCCTGCCTCCATCAGAAGGAAAAGCAGGTAATAAATTAAAGAGACCCAGGAAAATATTTATCTGTCCTAAATATAATAAGACAAGATGTAAATCCGGGAATAAGCGGTTACCTGAGTAATACACGATCAGGATTAATATAAGCCCAAAAACTATACTAAAAAGAGGCCCGGCAAAAGCCATCCAGGCTTCATCTCTGGGTTCTTCAGATATTTCTTCCATTTGTGCCACTCCACCCAATATCATTAAAGTAATATCATTTATCTGCATACCTTTGCTTCTGGCCACAAAAGAATGGGATAATTCATGTAAGAGGACACTGATAAAAAGAAAAACAGCCAGTATTAAACCCAGAAGATAACTGTTTAAAAGCAGTTGTTCCGGACTAAGCCCTGCTATACCAGCAATCTGTTGAATGTTGTTTCCTATAGCCCAGGCCAGAAAAGGGAGAATAAGCAAAAAACTTACATGCAATTTTATGGGAATACCTGATATTTTCATTATTGTAATAGAACTTTTAAACATTAGTATCACCTTCACTTATAATAATATTT
>PWOK01000360.1 GCA_003557445.1 Halanaerobiaceae bacterium | reverse complement strand
GACATTAATTTTTACAGCCCTGATTGTCCGCCTGTTTTCTAAAATAATATCTGAAGATTATTTTTTGTGGGGAATTGGTTTTGCCATAGTTTCCTTCCTTTATTTTTTACTACCTGATATTAATCTTTATTATTTATTAATAGGGGTTACTCCCCTGGTTTATTACAATCATGCTCAAAGTAAATGGTCGGATTTTATCAATAATAGTATTTTGTTTTTGTTTTTTATGATCCTGATTTCTGGATTGCGTGAATTTACGGGTTATGGTACTCTACTGGGTTATAGCTTACTGGATAGACCCTTACTGCAACTATCAAGAGAACCGGCCGGTGCTTTATTGATACTGGGAACAACCGGTATTCTAATAGAGGTATTGTACAACAAATTTAATATATTAAAAAAATTGACAAATAAATTATTTATAAAAGACAGGGAAAAGGAGGTAACCCCATGAATGACATAGGAGCTGTTTTTTTAGATAATGTCCTGAGAAATAATATGGTTTTCATCCTATCCTTTGGTTTATTACTGGTCATTGTAGAAACCCCAAAACTCAGTCAATCCTATTTAAAGGGTTTAAAAATTACAGCAGGTTTAGCTGTGAGCTCTTTAATCGGCTGGATTTTTTTCCATAATATTTCAGCTGATCTGGTTTATATATTCCCCGGGATATATTTTTTAACTTCATTACTGGGAATTTATGTAATTAATAAGCTGGGAGCCCTCAAAGGTCAGTGGATTGAAGGAATTCCCCGAAAGATTATGGCTTTAGCTCCTTTTATTGGTTTACAGTTATATATTCAGGAGGAGGCTGTGTCAGAGGTTACCGGTTTTTTCTCTTTACTGGGTTTGATTACAGGTTTTTATCTAACTTTTGTAGTTATGTCAGCCATAAAAGAACAGTTAAAATTAAATGAAACAGAAAATATTTTTAAGAGTGAATATGTTGTTTTGCTTGTAATAGGGTTTTTTGCAGCTATTATGGTTGGTTTTAATTTGATTTAAAGAATAAAAAAAAGGAAGTGTTTGTACCAGATGAAAGAAGAAAAATTATTATTTCAGGGTAAAATTATATCAGTACAACCACGTATTAAATTAAAAAGATCATTTGATCAGAGGAGTCATACATATTCAGGTTATGTAATAATTATTGATGGTGAAATTGATAAAGAGAGTAAAGAATTCTCTATTTGTACAGGTAAGGTTACTCTAAAAAAATATGGTTTCAAATATGGTGATCAGATAAAAGGCAGGTGTTTACCGGTCAAAAGGCCTGAAAAAGAACCCGGAGATTATTATAAGGTATCTGCATTGAAATTAATTAAAGAGGCCAGAGAACAGCAGGATCCACCACCCTGGACTGGAGTTCCTCCTGTACTCAAAGAATATCGTCAGAGAGGACATATGAGACTGGACAAACAAACATATGATAAAAATTGTATTCCCTGTATATGGGGTTGTCTGATGCCTGTAGAAATAATACTGGATCAGTGGAATACAGGACAGAGAGAATATCGCACAGAAACTTTTTGTTATGGACCTAAATCATGTGAATATTATAAAGCTGGTCCCAGAAGAAAAGTTCCGGGAAGAAATGGAATGGTCTGGGAAGAACCGGACTGGGTTGATGAAGAGAATACATCTCACAGGGGACCTGATGAATAAAAAATAGGAGTTGAAAATTATATGTTAGAAGGAAAGAAAATATATGATATCACCATGAAAATTAGAGAAAATATGCCTTTTTACCCTGAAACAGAACCTGTAAAAATAATCAAAAGAAAAAATTTTTTTCGGGATGGTTTTAATCTTACTTCCATTAATATGAACTTACATACCGGTACACATATTGATGCCCCTTTTCATTTTATTCACGAAGGTAAAAAAACTGAGGAGATTTCTTTAGATGAATTAATAGTTAATGCTCAGGTTATAGCTATTGAAGATGGTCAAGAGATTACAGTCCAGGAATTAAAACAAAAAGAGTTCAATAATTCCTCTATATTATTTAAAACAGCAAATAGTAAAATAATTGAAGAAAATGATTTTGATGAAAATTATATAGGAATGAACATAGACGCAGCTCAATATATGGTTGATCAGGGAGTAGATTTAATCGGGATTGATTATCTTTCTGTGGGAAATTATGGACAGGAAGATTTAAAAATACATAAACTGTTGTTAAAAAATGAAATTATTTTACTGGAGGGTATTAATCTCAGTCAGGTTAAACCTGGAGAATATACTCTGTTTGCTTTACCTTTAAAAATTGATTCAGCTGAAGGAGCACCTGTTAGAGCAGTTTTAATAGAATAATATATTTAGCTTCAAAAAAAAAAAAAAGTAAAATAGAACTAATGGGTAATATTTTTTTTTGTCAAAAAACAGTATAATAAAACTGGATAATAGTAATTAACTCTATTTCAAAAAAGGTGTGAAAATTATGAAAAAATTCCATTGTTTCATATTACTTATATCATTATTGATAATGATTTTTGTAACAGGATGTGGAGATAATTTTGTTTATTATAATTTAGAAATAAATATTCAGGGAGGTCAGGCAAGTGGAACAATAACTCCAGCACAGGGTCTTCATTTAATACTTGAGGATACTCTGGTTGAACTAAGTGCCACTCCCAATACAGGTTACCATTTTATAGGCTGGGGGGGTCCTGATGGTTCTGAAGTTAATGCAGAAAATATGATACTGGTAAATAGGGATATGAAAATAACAGCTATCTTTAAGGCCTGGGATAAGGTAGAAGCACCAAAATTCACCTTAGTAGAGGGAATATATACTGGACCTCAGGAAGTTGAAATAAACACTGATACAGAAGGAGCTGTAATAGTTTATACAATTGATGGTAGTGAACCATCATTAAGCAATGGAGAAACCTATGAATCTGCAATCAATATTTATCAGGATACAGTAATTAAAGCAATAGCTGTCAAAGAAGAAATGAATGACAGTAATATTGTGACAGCAAATTACCAGATTAATTACACTCT
>PWOK01000163.1 GCA_003557445.1 Halanaerobiaceae bacterium | reverse complement strand
TTTCTTTCCCACTGTTATCCTCTATAATTTTCATTGTTTCCTGATCTGCTTCCCGGGAATGAATAATTACCGGTAAACCAATCTCCCGGGCCAGATTTAACTGTTTTATAAAGGCTTTTTTTTGAATATCACGGGGAGTATTATCATAATGAAAGTCCAGTCCAATCTCTCCTATGGCAATAACCTTATCGGCTTTTGCCAGATCTTTTAATACTGTTAAAGTTTGTCGATTAACCTGGTCTGCATTATGGGGATGAATCCCGGAGGCTGCATATATCCTGTCATATTTTTGACTCAGTTCAAGAGAATGCCTGCTTGTAGATATTTTTGTCCCTATATTAATTATATATTTTATCCCCTGTTCAGGTGCTTTATTTATAATTTCTTCTCTATCTTTATCAAATTGTGGAAAATCTAAATGAGCATGTGTGTCTATAAACTGCATTATACTATCACCTCTCCTAATTAACTTTTCTTTATAAAAGTAAAAACTCCTGCTAAAGAATAATAATTAAAAAAATGTATTCATAAAACAATATCTGTTTCATAATATTGTAAATATGGAGGTGTATTAGTATGGATAACATGGAAAATATTATGAAACGTGTGCAAAACATCAAAAAGGAATTGAACCAACTACAGGAAACTCTGGAATCTATGAAAGTTTATGGAAAAGAAAAACACGGGCTAGTAACCACTGTAGTTAATGGGCAGGGCAAAATAGTCGATTTTGAATTTGACAATGGAGTTGTGGATAAGGAATTTAAAGATGCAATAATACAATCTATAAATGATGGTCTGAATAAAGCTCATAAACTGGAAAAAGAAAAAAAACAGGAAATCATTGGTGATGTTCAGTTACCTGATCTTCCCGGTCTCTTGTAAGAAAACATTATGGTGCTGGCATAAAAAAGATGCTGGCACCATAGAAATTTTCATTTTACCTGTAAAAAATGTATATATTTACAACTAACGTTAATAATGATTATATATTAAATATAATTTTGAAAGGAGTTTTCCTGATGAAAACACTTACCACATTTGAAGATATTTTTAACAGGCTAATAAAGGAATATGGTGGCAAGAAAGTACTCATAACTACCGGACAACAGGGGCTTAACCTCGCCAATTTTCAGGCCTCCATCGATAAGATAATAATTAAACCACTAAATAAAAAACAGAGTCAAAAATGGACAAACAGTAAACAAAAAGTAGGTTTAATCATATTACAGGAAAAAAGAAATAACAATTATACTTCTGTGTTAAAAATTCCCTTTATTCTTGGTTTTTATACCATGAAGGCTGTGTTTTCAAAAAAAGGTGTCACCATTAAAACCATGGATTTAGATTTTAATATAAAAAAGTATGCCCTCTCCCGAAAAAAAGGAGCTTAATAAAAAGGGGTTTTTTGGCTCAAATGTTAAATTTTATATATTGCCCCCTTTTTTTATCTGTGTTAAACTTATTTACATCACAATAAGAAAAGGAGGGTTAAAGTGAAAAAAACAACTTATATAACAGGTCTTTTAATTTTAATAATGCTATTAATACCTTTTGTAAAACTGGAAGCAGCAAACATTTATCAGGTACAGCCTGGAGATACTCTTCAGGAAATATCCCTTACTTTTAATATTCCCATGGAAATTATAATTGATAATAATAATATTGCTAATTCCAGAATTATATTTGCAGGACAAAAACTAATTATAAAGCCTGCAAATATCAGCCATGCTTCTTATACAGTCAGAACAGGAGATTCTCTGTGGATCATTGCCAACAAATTCGACACAACCATTGAAAAATTAAGGGAAATAAATGGTTTAAACAGCACAAATCTATTAGTTGGACAAATGATTCTAATCCCTGTTAAGCAAGATAAAGAACAAAAACCTGTAGAAGAGATAGATGATCAATATTCACCTTATTTCTTTTACAGAATTCGTGAAGGGGATAAAATCTGGTCAATAGCCAGTACCTTTGGTGTTAGAACTTCAGAGTTAATAAATTTTAATAATATTTCCGATATTAATAATATTAATATTGATGATATTATTATCATTCCCCTGAACAAGTCCAGCAAATTAAGTTATATCAGAAGTGCCAGTTCAAGATTGAATAATTTTTATCGGGTTAAACATGGTGAAACCCTGGCAGAAATAGCAGAATTTTATCACATCCCTGAAGAAAGTATCAGGACCATTAACAACCTCAATAAAAATGAAGGAATATATACAGGTCAAAAACTATTAATGCCTGTAAATCCAGGACTTTTTGTCCAGCATGAAATGTACAGAACAGAAAGTGAAGAATATCTATTTGATATAGCTTATAACAAGGGTGTTTCAGTAAGTTCAATACTGAGAGCCAATTATCTCAAAAATCCCAATACTAAATTTGAAAAAGGAACCACTGTTTTAGTAACTCTGGATGAAAACAGTCAGGCAACCTGGATAGATTATGAAGATGGAAAACCGGTAAATACAGGATTTTTCCGTTAAAAAAATTCCCTGCACCAGAGCAGGGAATACATAATTCAATTAAAAATTCTGCGGTTTAAGGCCTTCAAAGAAGCCTTACCAGCTGCCAGCAGTATATCATTATCAACATAGGCAGCCCCAACCAGTCTTTCCTCCCTGGCATTTTTACCGGCCAGTAATACTAATTGTACAATTAAAATTTCCTGGTTTAAACCTGTTCTAAATGTATTTTCAATCCTGATTTTCCCACTGAATTGAGTGTGTTTTTCAACAGCAGCAATCATACCCTGTACAGCTGTACAGATTATTGGTTCTTCATTTGAACCACTTATTTTTTCCTCTATAATATTATCATTATATTCTAATTTAAGATAACATACCGGTTTATTATGTTCCTGATAGATTGAAATAATTTTTAATCTATCACATTCCTGCTGTAGCTGACTGCTACTGATCCGGGCAATACTGATTTTTTTATGATCTATTTCCTGATCAAGGTTAACCATAACCATGGTTTCAATATCCCGTACTATTCTTTTGGG
>PWOK01000283.1 GCA_003557445.1 Halanaerobiaceae bacterium | reverse complement strand
ACCACTACTTTTTCTTCCAGAACAGGTTCTTTTTCCAGAGATTGTAGATCATTCCGGGTTAAATACATACCATTTACAGCTTTTTTGTATGATTTTTCATCAAGAAATACTTTAGGAAATTTCAATGGTTTATCCATAGGAACTATAAATTTATAATCATTATTTTTTAAATATTGTTTTATCTCTTTAAAAGTATAAGCATTTTTTAGTTTAAAAGGACCTGATCCGGTTCTAACTAAAAAAGAAAGATGTGCTCCTGTTCCCATTTCTTCACCAATATCACGGGCTAAAGACCTGATATAAGTTCCCCGTGAACATATTACTTTAAATTGAATAACCGGTAATCTGATATTTATAACTTGAATTTTATATATTGTAACCTGACGTGATTCTCTTTTGACCTCTTCCCCTTTTCTGGCCATTTTATATAATCTTTTACCCTGGTGATGAACTGCTGAAAACATAGGAGGAATTTGTTCTAACTTTCCTACAAAATCAGCAAAAATCTTTTCTATCTTTTCTTCTGTTATTTTTTTCCATAGATTGTTTTTTTGAGTAATTTTGCCTTCACGGTCCAGAGTATTTGTAGTTATACCAAGAGTCAATTCTCCAATATATTCTTTTTTTTCTTCTGGAAGATAGGGAATAATTTTTGTGGCTTTCCCGGTACATACTGACATTAAACCTGCAGCCAGGGGATCTAAAGTTCCTGTATGACCGGCTTTTTTGCATTGTAAAGCCCTTTTTATACAGGTAACAACATTAAAAGAAGTCATACCTGCTGGTTTTATTACATTAATTATTCCATTGAGGTCAGACAACTTTTTCCACCTCATTTATAATTCTTTTGATAGCGTTTTTTAGATTGTCTTCCAGAATACAACCTGCTGCTCGTGTATGGCCTCCTCCATCAAAAAGAGAAGCAATTTTATTAACAGAAATATTGTTAGTATTTGAACGAAAACTAACTTTTATTTTTTCATTTTCTGCTTCCAGAAAAGAAATACCAACTTTCACATCTTTAATATCTCGTGCAAAATTAACAAATCCACCTGCATCTTTATCATCTGTTTCTGTTTTTTCCATCATATCCTGATCAATATATAACCAGGCTATTTTACCATTCTTACTTCTTTCAAGTGTGGCCAGGGCAAGACCTTTTAATTTTACAGCAGAAAATTTATAATTACCAAATAATTCTTTGTTTATAGAATAAAAATCTATTCCTTTTTCAATCATATTGGTAATTATCTTCAAAACAGAGACCGTTGTATTTTTATATCTCAAACCCCCTGTATCTGATAAAATAGCTGTTGCAATTGCAGTTCCAATTATACTATCAATCTCACAATTTAAAATAGAGGCCAACTCATATATAATTTGACCAACAGCTGCTTTTTTTGAGTCAATAAAATTCAGGTCACCAAAATGAGAATTATCAGGATGATGATCAATATTGATAATAAATTTATCTTTTAGAAGTTTTTCAGCAGAAGAACCAAGCCGTTCCCTGTTCCCTGCATCTAAAGCAATTACTGTATATTCTCTATTGTTATATTTTTCCTTATCTATTTCATCAAGTAATTCAAATTCATCAGAGATCAAAAATTCAAATTCATCAATGGCAAAATCATTTAAGATGATAATAGATTTCTTATTTAAACTATCCAGGATCATTTTCATTGCAAATACAGATCCTATACAATCACCATCAGGATCAACATGACCAAGTATTATAAATTTTTCTCTTTTATTAATTTCTGAAGCTATTTCCTTTAGTGAATCCATTTATTTTATTGACTCCTTTTGTAAAAATAAATTTATTCATTGTTTTCCTTTTTTCTTTCTTTTTTATTTTTATTATCTTCTTCTCTAACTTCTTCAATTAATTTTGAAATGTAAACTCCATGTTCAATTGAATCATCATATCTAAATAAAAGCTCAGGTGTATGATAGGTGGTTATTCTTTCACCAACAAGTCTCCTGATAAAACCCTGAGCTTTTTCTAAACCTTTCATTGTTTCTTTTTTTTCCTGTTCACTCCCATAGACACTTACATATATTTTGGCATGTTTCAGGTCACCGGAAACCTCTACATCAGTCAATGAAACAAAACCTATTCTCGGGTCTTTAACTTCTCTCAGGATAATTTTACTTATTTCCTGTTTTAATAATTCACTAAATCTGCGAACTCTTTTATCACTCATTTTTTTCACCTCTATAAGGATCGTTTTATTTCCTTATAATTATATATTTCTATAGTATCTCCTTCTTTAATATCATTATATTCTTCTATCCCTATTCCACATTCATAACCTTCTTTTACTTCTCTAACATCATTTTCAAAACGCTTAAGAGAACTAATTTCTCCTTCATGAACAACTACTCCATCCCTTAATAATCGGACTTTATCATTTCTATTAACAGTTCCATTTTTAACATAAACACCAGCAATATTTCCTATATCAGGCACTTTAAAAATAGCCCTGACTTCTGCTCTTCCTTTAATTATTTCTTTTAATTCTGGATCAAGCAATCCTGCCATCGCATCTTTGATTTCTTCAATTACTTTATAAATAATTCTATAGGATTTTATTTCTACTTTTTCTTTTTCTGCAATTAATTGTGCATTGGTATCAGGTCTAACATTAAATCCAATAATTATCGCATTTGAAGCACTGGCCAGGTTAACGTCAGTTTCATTTATAGCACCAACACCAGTATGAATTATATTAACAGTAACTTCATCTGTACTGAGCTTTAATAGTGAAGACCTTAAAGCTTCAATTGAACCCTGTACATCTGCTTTAATAATAACATTTAATTCTTTTACTTCTCCAGCTTTTATTTGCTCATAAAGATCTTCTAAAGAGACTTTAGTCTGTTTTTTTAATTTCTCTTCTTTTCGTTTTTGCTGTCTTTTTTCTGCAATATTACGTACTTTCTTTTCATCAACCACTACCTGAACAAAATTTCCTGCATTGGGAACTTCTGAAAAACCCAGAACTTCAACCGGTGT
>PWOK01000281.1 GCA_003557445.1 Halanaerobiaceae bacterium | reverse complement strand
CAACCATAATGTTCTTGTATGATTTATTTAGATAGGGAGTGCCTCTGGTGCAACCATAATGTTCTTGTATGATTTATTTAGATAGGGAGTGCCTCTGGTGCAACCATAATGTTCTTGTATGGTGAGGTAGCTCAGTAGGTAGAGCAGTGGACTGAAAATCCTCGTGTCGGCGGTTCGATTCCGCCCCTCACCACCAGATTTACTTTTTGATAATTTAATTTGACATAATAAATTATATATGTTATTATATAAAATCGAAAAAGAAAAGTAATATTGTTTAGGGTATTTATAGACTCTAAACTTTTTTTATTTAATATATATTAATAAATAAAACCCACGGAAAATGTGATCATCTTATTATAATAAGATGATCTTTTTTATGAAATATAACAAAAAAGAAACAAAACTGAATATAAGAAAAATTCAAAAACAATAAAAAGGTGATGATTATATGAATGAAATTGAAGTTGAAAATTTATATAAAATTTATGGTAAAAAACCAGAAAAAGTATTTCCCCTAATAGAAAAGGGATTAAACAAAGAAGAAATACTGGATAAAACAGGAAATACAATAGGTGTAAATAATGTTTCTTTTTCAGTTGAAAAAGGAAGTATCTTTGTTTTGATGGGTTTATCAGGTTGTGGTAAATCAACTTTAATAAGATGTTTAAATCGATGGTCCACATATGGCATTACATACAATGGAACAGGAAGGAATTTCAAGTGTTTACGTTTTAAACGAAAATAAAAAAGTAGAAGGTATAATAACACTGGAAAAAGCTGTTAAGGCTAAGAAAAATGATGATGACTTACAGCCTTATCTAATAAAAGAATATCCTAAAACAGCCCCTGAAACCCCATTAAATGAATTAATCCCACTGGCATCTACAAGTAAATTTCCAATAGTGGTTGAAAATAAAAACGGTATATTACAGGGAATAATTGTTCGGGTATCTGTTTTATCTTCATTAACAAAAGGAAGTGATACTGATGATTGATATACCTCTGGGTAATTTATTTGAAAATTTTGTGGAATGGTTAGAGATATATGGATCAGGTTTATTTGATATTATTTCCTATACAATTGAATTAATTGTTGCTAATTTGAATTATATTTTAATGCTTTTCCCAACATTTGTTTTAATAATTATATTTACCGCTCTGGCATACTGGATAGCAAATAAGAATATTGCATTATTTACTCTTGTAGGTCTGCTTTTAATCGAGGGCATGAGTTTATGGCCGGAAACTATACAAACTCTGGCTATGATATTAACAGCAGGTATTATATCTCTTGGTTTTGGCATACCCCTGGGAATAATTGCGGCAAAAAAGGATATTGTTAATTTTATTATTAAACCGATTTTAGATTTTATGCAGACTATGCCTCCCTTTGTTTATTTAATTCCAGCTGTTATTTTTTTCGGTATGGGACTTGTTCCAGGGGTTATTGCAACTGTTATATTTTCTATGCCACCTGCTATTAGACTTACAAATTTGGGGATTCGTCAGGTTGATAAAGAAGTAATAGAAGCTGCAAATTCTTTTGGTTCAACTTCTTTACAGATATTATACAAAATTGAATTACCACTGGCCATCCCTACTATAATGGCAGGTATAAATCAAACAATTATGCTAGCATTATCAATGGTAGTTATTGCCTCTATGATTGGAGCAGGTGGCCTGGGAGGAGTTGTTTATCAGGGAATTGGAGAATTGGATATAGCAATGGGGTTTGAAGGTGGAATTGGTGTTGTAATTTTGGCTATTGTTCTTGACAGAATAACTCAAAATGTTCAAAATGAAACCTAAGGGGGTTTTATAATGAAAAAACTAATTTCAGTCATTTTGGGATTAATGGTTGTAAGTATGTTTATTTTTGCAGCAGGATGTGCTCCTCTTGAAGACGAAATTACACTTGGTTATGTAAGCTGGGCAGAAGCGATAGCTATGACCCATATGGCACAGGCTATAATAGAAGATGACCTGGGTTATAATGTGGAAACTATTATGGCAGATGTTGCTCCAACATTTCAGGCCCTTGAAACGGGAGATGTAGATGTCTTTATGGATGTCTGGCTTCCAGTAACTCATGAAGAATACCTTGATCAATTTGGGGATAATATTAATGAAGTTGGTTTAAATTTTACAGGAGCCAGAATAGGTCTTGTTGTTCCTGAATATGTAGACATTGATAGCATAGAAGAGTTAAATGATTACTCTGATCAGTTTAATAATGAAATAATTGGAATTGATCCCGGAGCCGGGATTATGGATGCAACAAGAGATGCTATTGAAGAATATGATTTAGATTTTAATCTGGTTGAAGGTAGTGGTCCGGCAATGACAGCATCATTGAGTGATGCAATTGATAATGATCAGTGGATTGCTGTTACTGGTTGGGAACCACACTGGAAATTTGCAGAATGGGATTTAAAATTTCTAGAGGATCCTGAGGGTCTTTATGGTGAAGAAGAAAACATATATACTTATTCCCGTGAAAATTTAAAAGAAGATGCACCAGAAGTTTATAGTTTTCTGCAAAATTTTGAAATGACAAGTGAAGAGCTGGGAGATCTTATGGCAGCTTTTGAAGAAAATGATAGAGATAATTTAGAAATAGGAAGAGAATGGGTTGAAGAGAATAGAGAATTGGTTGACAGCTGGCTTGAATAAGATAATTTTAAGATACTGGAGATAGATATTAACTGTCTCCAGTATTATTTTTTTATAAATCAGGGAATTCATCAATTGCTTCTTTACGCTGGCTTGTATCAGTATGAGTATAAATCTGAGTTGTAGAGATATTGGAATGGCCAAGTAGATCCTGTAAAACCCTTATATCTTTTGTTTTTTTATAAAGAATAGAGGCAAAGGTATGTCTTAATTTATGGGGTGTTATTTTATTTGCATTTTTCAAACCTGACATTTTAGCATATTTTTTTACAAATAATTGAATACAGCGATGACTGATTCGGTTACCATGTCTGGATATAAATAATGCCTTTTCAGCATCAGAATTTTTAAATTCAATTTCTTTTCTCTCAGGAGTATAATCCTTAATTGCTCTAATAACATCATGATGAAGAGGTACATATCTTTGTTTATTACCTTTTCCAAAAAATTTTATTGAATTATCATTAAAATCAATATCATTAATATTAAGATTTACCAGTTCTGATATACGTAAACCAGCATATAAAAACAGTTTTACTATTGCCAGATCTCTATTTTTATTGATACTATTATATTCCTTAATAGTATTTATATATTTTTTTGCCTGTTCAAGTTTTAAATATATAGGTTCAGATCTTTTTTTTGTTTTACTTGATTCAATTGATCTGGTAGGATCAGATTTTATATAATTATTTTTTAAAAGAAACTTATAAAAAGATCTTATAGAAAATAATTTTCTGTTTCTTGTTACTGGTGCATTATCTTTAATTAAAACCATATCACTTAAAAATTCGCTTACTTCAAATCTGGTAACTTCATTTATTTTTAAATTTTCATTAAAATTAAATTCATCCAGAAGATATCTGTATAATTGCATTAAATCATTTTCGTATTCTTTAGCTGTTAAAGGAGAATAACTCCTTTCTACAAGTAAATATTTTTTAAAACTATCTATTGCTTTTAAAAAACTCAAATTATTATTCATGGGATTAACACCTTCAGTATATTTATTATCAATCTCTAATTACAGTTTCTATAAAATTAAATAAAATCCTGCATTTATTTAAAGACCATACATTGATTAAAAGGAATTTGTTAATTTATGTAGAATAAATTAATTAAACCAATATATTTGAGGAGATACAATGTTATATAAAAAATATTTTACTATATTATATATTATGGGTTCATTAATACTGGTAATAGGCTTGATATTATTAATACCTCTAATATTTAGTCTTTATTTAAGAGAAGGTAGTTTGATATACATATCCTTTTTAATACCCTCTTTATTTTCAATATGTACAGGTTTTTTATTATCAAGAATAAAACCGGATAATATAAAAATTGATCTATCAACAGGTATGATTCTCTGTACTTTTGGCTGGTTAATTTCTTCTATAATTGGTTCTATACCTTTTGTAATTGGTATTAACAAAAGTTTTGTTGATGCTCTCTTTGAAGCAATTAGTGGATTTACAACAACCGGAATAACTGTTTTTCAAAACCTTAACCAGTTACCACATTCTATATTATTATGGAGAAGTTTAATACAATGGCTTGGTGGTCTTGGTATCTTAACATTTTTTCTATTAATAACATTTCGCAGTGAAGAGGGGATATGGAAATTATTCACTGCTGAAAGCCATAAAATATCAAATACACGTCCTGTTCCCAATATATTCAAATCAATAGAAATATTATGGGGAATATATCTTCTTTATTCAATAATTCAATTTGTTTTATTGGTAATATTAAATGTAAATGTATTTGATGCAGTTATACACAGTTTAACAACTATTTCCACCGGGGGTTTTTCCAATTATGACAGTAGTATAGCTCAGTTTAAAAATAGTGGTTATACATATTATAAAGCAATAGAGTATGTAATAATATTTTTTATGCTTATGGGTGGAATTAACTTTTTGATACATTATAAATTATTAACAGGTAAAATAAAAGAAGTTATTACAAACTGTGAAATAAAGTATTTTTTTAAAATAATAATAATTGTATTTTTTATTATGTTTTTTGGATATTATTTATCTGCAGGTAGTTTTGATATTACTTCCATAGAAGAAGTTTTTAGAAAAACACTATTTCAAATAGTTGCTATAATAACTACAACCGGTTATTAAACTCAAAATATTGGATCAGCCTTTTTCCCAGTTGTAGCCAGGCAATTATTTCTAATATTAATGTTAATAGGAGGTTGTGTAGGATCAACAGCTGGAGGAGTAAAAGTTATGAGAATAATGGTCTTAAATAGACTATTTTCCCGTGAAATAAAGAAAATACAATCACCCAAAAGATATTTGATACCGGTAACAGTTGAGAATCAAATTATTTCAAAAGAAGAGATTTTAAGAATTTCAGCCATTTTCTTTGCCTGGTTATTCTTAATTATTATTGGAGGGACCATAACTGCATTATTTTCTGATTTATCTGCTGGACAATCCATATCAGGGATGTTTTCAGCTGTGGGAAATATAGGTCCCTTTTATTTTAGTGTTGAAGAGATGAGTTCTTTATCACCAATCATCAAAATAACTTATATGATAGGTATGCTTGCAGGAAGATTAGAAATACTTCCTGTTATGATTCTTTTTACAGGGAAAGCCTGGAAATGATTAATTTAATTAATAGAGGGAGTGTGATTATTTTATGTATATTATAATTGCTGGAGCAGGAGTACTTGGAAGAAATATGACAAAAAATTTAGTGAAAAATAATAATGTTGTTGTGATAGATATTGATCAGGAGGAATGTGAAAGGATTTATTCTCAATATGGTGCTGTTAGTGTATATGGAAATGCAACTCAAATACCTGTATTAAAAGATGCAGGTATAAAAAAATGTGATATAGCCATTGCAGCTATGGATAAAGATACTGATAATCTTGCCTTCACAATACTTGCTAGAAGTTTTGGAGTAGAAAAAATACTTGTAAGGATGAGAAATCCTGAATATAAAAGTGCCTATAGAATGGCGGGTGCCACTTCTATAGGTGAAGTAACAGATATATTAACTGATAAATTTGTTAATGATATAGAAGAACCCCATATAAGAAAAGTGGTTTCTTTGGGTGATGGGCATGCAGAAATTTCTATTGTTACCATACCTGAAAATAGTAAATGTAAAGATAAGACCATATCTGAAATAGTTAAGAGTAAAGGTTTTCCTAAAAACTGTGTTATTGCAGGAATTTATGACAAAGAATCAGATAAATTAATAATCCCCAGGGGTAACCGTAAAATTCATGATCATAATCAAATATTTTTAGTTGCCACCAGAAAAAATATAAGAAAAGCAGCTAAATTTTTAACTGACTAATAAAAAAATTATATTATTCACATGAGGAGTGTTAAAATTGCTAATTAATCAGCAAGGTCAATTTTTAAAAAGCAAAATTGAATATCCTGCTGAAAATTATGAAATATTAAAAAAAGAGGCTGTAAAATGTGAAAGATGTCATTTGTGTGAGACCTGTAAACAGGTTGTAATTGGTGAGGGCTCTTTGGATAATAAAATTATGTTAATTGGAGAAGCACCTGGTGCAGTAGAAGATGAAAAGGGAAGACCTTTTGTTGGTCGGGCTGGAAAATTACTTGATAAAGTTATACAGGCTGCTGGTATTGAAAGAAAAAACCTCTATATCACAAATATTGTAAAATGTCGGCCTCCGAAGAACAGGAAACCAACAATTGAAGAAGCAAAAGTTTGTTCACCAATTTTAAAGGCAGAGTTTAAAATAATTAAGCCCAAAGTAATTGTTCCTCTTGGCTCAACAGCTTTAAATCAGTTAATTGATAATAATGCTTCAATTACAGAAGCAAGAGGTAAATGGTATCAAAAAGGAGATTTTTTCTTTTTACCAACATTTCACCCTGCATATCTTTTAAGAAACAAAAATATGAAAAAACATTTTTGGCGTGATTTTAAATTAATAAAAAAAGCTTTAAATAGAATAGAGGAGTTAAAACAAAAAAATAAATAAAATATTATAAATTTCTGTAAAGTCCAACAACCTTACCGAGTACTGTTACATCAGGGACAATTATTGGCTCCATTAATTCATTTTCCGGTTGAAGTCTAATATGGTCCTTTTCTTTATAAAATGTTTTAACAGTTGTTTCATCTTCAATTAATGCAATTATAATATCACCATTAGCTGCATGATTTTGCTTTCTGGCAATAACCAGATCATTATCATGTATTCCCGCTTCAATCATACTTTCACCATCAATTTTTAACATAAATAATTCATTTCCTCTGGAATTAATATAATCTACAGGTAAGGTAAAATAATCTTCTATATTTTCTTCTGCAAGAATTGGTTGGCCAGCTGTAACTTTTCCTACCACCGGAATATGCAAAATTTCTTTATTATACTTTTCACTTTGATCATTATCTGGTTTGTATAAAACTTCAATAGCTCTTGGTTTAGAAGGATCTCTCCTGATATAATTTAATTTTTCCAGTGTTTTTAAGTGATTGTGTACAGAAGCAGGGGATTTCAAACCTACAGCCTTCCCGATTTCTCGAACAGAAGGGGGATACCCCTTAAGTTTAATTTGCTTTATAATATAATTTAATATACCCAGCTGTCTTTCAGTTAAAGGTTCCATATAAGTAAATCCTCCCTTAAATAAATTTTTAAACATACTTATGTTTATTTAAATTTAGTATAACACAAATATAAAT
Organism: Halanaerobiaceae bacterium; assembly: GCA_003557445.1. Next base: position 4,539 of record PWOK01000281.1, on the reverse strand, counting down.
TCTTTGCAAACAGGAGTTCAAAAATAATTAAAAATTCCCTTGACAAAAAACATATGTACTGTTATAATATTATTAAACAAACATAAGTTCTCAAGAACAATTGTTTTGTTAATGATTGAAGATGAGGGGGTATAGCATTATGTACCAGCTTAATACTAAGAATCAATATAAAAACAAAAAAGAAAATAAAATATTTAATTTTACTAAAAAAATAATATTGATTCTATCAATAATATTCTTTATTATGATCTTAATAGTTTTTACAGGTACAGGTAATAATCCTGTTGAATATCAGACTATAACAGTTGAATCAGGACAGACTTTATGGTGTATTGCACAGGATAAGATAACCAGGGAACAAAATATTCGCAAATATATATATAATATTAGACAGTTAAATGATCTGGATGATGTTATATTACAACCCGGTCAGAAACTAAAAATTCCAGAGTATTAATTAAAAACAATAAATAAAGTAAATAGATTAATCTCTGATTATGAATTCATAGTCAGAGATTTTTGTTTTTTAACAGATTTTTAAGTAAAAATTGAAAAGTTTCGCAAAATATACATTTTACGAATAAAAAAATGTGGAAAACTTTTTCCATTTTGTTAATAACCTGTGAATAAATAAGATTTTCTATCTTTTATGACAATAAATAAGTAGATATGTCATAATATACGATATTCTTCTATTCGTTTAATTACCTGTTTAAAACCCCAGAAAAAGGTAATAATAAATATTAAGGATAATAAATCAAAGGGGGTTATTAAATATGAGAATTCCGAATCATATTGGTATTATTCCTGATGGAAATCGTCGTTGGGCTCAGGTCAATGGCCTCAGTAAAGATCAGGGATATCAGTATGGTTTAAAACCAGGTCTGGATTTATATAAACTCTGTAAAAAAGAAGGAATAAAAGAAATAACTTATTATGGTTTTACCATGGATAATACTAAAAGACCCAATAAACAAACAGATGCTTTTACCAGGGCCTGTATTAAAGCTGTTAAAATGCTTTCTCGAGAAGATGCCTCTCTTCTGGTTGTTGGAAACAAAAACAGTCCTAAATTTCCAGAGGAATTAATTAAATATACCAAAAGGACCAGATTTGGATCTGGAGATATTAAAATTAATTTTCTTGTTAATTATGGCTGGAAGTGGGATTTAAAAAAATTAAGCAAAAATAATATTAAAAATAATAAAATATTAAATTTTATAAATTCCAGAGATATATCCCGGGTTGATTTAATAATACGCTGGGGTAATAGAAGAAGATTAAGTGGTTTTTTACCAGTTCAATCAATATATGCTGATTTTTATGTTATTAAAGAATACTGGCCTGATTTTAAAAAAGAACATTTTTATCAGGCTCTTGAATGGTATGATAAACAGGATTTAACATATGGAGGTTAAAAAAAGAAAAAGCTGTTGATTTAATAAAAAACCAACAGCACCTCTATTCATTCTTATTTATTTAAATTACCATTCATGATTTCTGCAACCTGTTTTACATCTTTATCTCCCCGGCCTGATAAATTTATAATAATTATATCATCTTTATTTAATTCAGGAGCTATTTCTAAGGCATATGCTATAGCATGTGAACTTTCAAGAGCTGGAATAATTCCTTCCTTTCTGGAGATGATATTAAAAGCATCCAGGGCTTTTTTGTCAGAAATAGTTGTATAACTCGCTCTGCCTGATTCTTTCAAATGACTGTGTTCAGGTCCTACACCAGGATAATCAAGTCCTGCTGCAATTGAATGAGTATTGGAAACTTCACCATCTTTATCTTTTAGTAGATATGATTTAAAACCATGAAGTACTCCTGGTGATCCATAATTTAAAGGAGCAGCATTATCTCCTAAATTTTCACTTTTACCACCTGGTTCAACTCCAATCATCTTTACATTTTCATCATCTATAAAAGGATAAAATAATCCTATTGCATTACTTCCTCCCCCCACACAGGCAATCAAATAATCAGGAAGTCTATTTTCCTTTTTGAGTATTTGTTTTCTGGCTTCTTTTCCGATTACTGATTGAAAATTTCTTACTATTGTTGGATAAGGATCAGGACCTACAGCAGAACCAAGCATATAAAAGGTGTCTTCATAGTTTTCTATTAAATCCTTTAAAGCTTGATCAACAGCATCTTTTAGTGTCCTATTACCCCCTGTAACAGCAACGACTTTAGCCCCCAGTAATTTCATTCTAAAAACATTTAATTCCTGTCTTTTAGTATCTATTTCTCCCATATATATAATACATTCTAAGTCCATTAAAGCACAGGCAGTTGCAGTTGCAACACCATGCTGTCCGGCACCTGTTTCAGCTATAACTCGCTTTTTACCCATTTTTTTGGCCAGTAAAGCCTGTCCCAGACAGTTATTAATCTTATGGGCTCCTGTATGGTTCAAATCCTCTCTTTTCAAATATATTCTTGCACCATATTCCCTGCTTAATTTTTCTGCATAATATAAAGGGTTTGGTCTGCCAATATAATCTTTAAAATAGTATTTCAGTTTTTCTAAAAAATCAGGATCATCTTTATAATTATTAAATGCTGTTTTTAATTCATCTAAAACTGGTTCTAAGGGTTCAGGAACAAAACGACCACCAAAATTACCAAAAAAGCCACCTGATAAAAACTCTGACAAGATAATTACCTCCTGTATTTATTAATTTGATTTTTGTAAAATATAATGTTATATTAATTAATCTTCAAGATAACAGGATACAATTTCCCCATAATATAAAGTATGATAATCATTATTTAAATTGTTATAATATGTTTTTTTAATATCTTCATTTAAATTATCGGGATTCATATCCTGTTTATATTTTATTTCACATTCGTAATGAAGGTCACAATTAGCTATTACCGGGGTTTTAACTTTTTTCCCGGGAATAGTTTTTAAATTACATTCTTTAAATTTGTCAATATCTCTTCCTGATTTAGTACCACATATTTTTAATTCACGTTTCATGTTGTCATTAAAAGCAAAACTAACTGTAAATTGATCAGTATTTTCAATTAACTTATGAGTATAACGTGATTTTCTAACTAAAACTGTAAAAATAGGTTTACGCCAGATAATACCAATAGAGCCCCAGCCAATAGTCATTGTATTAAGCTCATTTTTGCCTTTAACTGTCAAAAAAGTTCCATTTGGCAAAAAAGAATCATATGCTTCTTTTAAATATTCATTAAAAGCAACTTCTTTCACAATAATTCACCCCATTTATTTTTGAAGATTTTTGATTTATGATAACGATCTGCAGGAGGTTTTTCTTCTGCAGGATATCCCAGAGCAATTAATGAAAAAGGAATAATTTTATCTGGAATTTTAAACATCTTTTTAAAATTATGTACTCTCTCTTTTCTGGGGTAAATTCCAATCCATACTCCTCCCAAACCTTTATCCTGGATAGCAATTAACATATTTTCTGTGGCAGCAGAACAATCCTGTACCCAAAATCCTTCATGTTTTTTATCTTCGGTGTTTCCACATGTTAAAATGGATACTGGAGCATTTTTTACCATATCTGCATGTGGATGAATATTGGATATTTTTTTTAAAATATCTCGATCATCAATAACAATAAAATGCCATGGTTGCTGATTACCTGCAGATGGAGCACTCATGCCAGCTTTTAAAATATCTTTAATATCTTTTTGAGAAACCTTTTTATCAAGATATTTACGTATACTTCTCCTGTTTAAAATTGTCTCCATTTGAATACAAGCCCCCTTTTGTTAGGTATTATCTAAATAATTATGTTTGTATTTTATAATATCATACTTTAAGAAGTAATACAAAATAGATTTTAGAGAATTATATTCAATAATTCAACCATACCACCTATACCACTGCCCATAAAACCATATAATTTTAATCTTGTAAAATATCTATCTGCAAATGAATTAAATAATCGTTCGATCTCAGCAGGTTGCATATTTTTAACTTCATTTTTTGTTACTTTTTTGATATCAATGGAATTCATTATATCAAGAAAATTATTTTCCAGTGAATCAAAAGAAGCAGTTATTAATATATTAATTAAATAATTTTTTGTTCTTTTATCTATCAGATTATTTGTTGATAAAAGTATTTTTTCCAGATGCTTTTCTAATATGGTTTGTAGTTTTTCTGTAAACTCCTTATTATTTAATAATTTATCAAATAATTTTTCTAAATCCTTTTTAAATAAATCCTTTTTAAGAAGATCATAATTGTTTTTTTGTTGAATTATTTTTATAAAACTTTTTATAAAAGTATTAATATTATTTGAAAACTGTATATTATTTATAAGAATTTTAAAGGTTTTATTAACTGTATATTCCAGCTCATTTTTATTAATTTTCCCGAATAAATCCTTTATTTTCATTGTAAATATAGTATTTTCAAAGAGATCTTTAAAAAGAACTGAAAGAGATATTGCAATGGAGGAACTGTTATTTATTAATATATTTTTTATTATCCTGATATTATTTTTATTTTTTAGATATAGATCATTTTTATTATTAAAT
>PWOK01000091.1 GCA_003557445.1 Halanaerobiaceae bacterium | reverse complement strand
TAAAACTCCTCCTCCACCAATATGAATTTCAGTTATTAATCTACCACTAAGTAATCGCCAGATATTTAATAAATTATATAATAAAAAGCCAAGGGTTCCTGCTATAAATGCACCTCTTCGTGAACGCCCAAAAACATAACCTGAAATTCCTCCAAGTAAAACAAATAAATACATGGGGTCGATAATATCTCTACCTTCTCCAAAATTTCGAAATATTATAGTAACCACATAAATACTTAAAAATGTTGCCAGAGCAGCTCCTAAAGATCTAAATACTTCCTTATTTGTATCTGTTTTAATTAATATATAAATAACCAGTAGTAAAGGTATAATTGCTCCACCAATATTTACTGTAATCAATGGATTTCTACTTAAAGTTATGTCAATAAAACTTCCAGCTATCATTGAAGCAATAATAATTAGTGCTGAGGTATCTGTTAAATATAAATGATCAAGCACTCTTTGAGTAACACCAATATAAATTATAACTACTGTAAAAAATAAAACTATTACACCTGTTGACATATTAACACCTCCATTTATATATTGTCACATTTTTTTATATTTATTCAAATATAGCTAAAAAAAAGAACCCCATTATCAATTAAGATAATAGGGCTTTTTATATTTATTTTTATATTTAACTAATTTAATATTTATTCATCATCAAACATGTCTGCAATGTCTCCTCCAACTATTTCACCAATAGTTGTACCTGATTCTTTATCATTTTTTTCTTGATCATTTTCTTCTTTCGATGTATCCTGATCTTTTTTTTCAGAAACTGTATGTTCTTCAATTTCTTTTAAACTTAATCCTACTCGTTTTTGCTCAGGATCAATATTTAATATTTTTGCCTGTCTTTCTTCACCAACCTCTACAATTTCATCAGGAGTTTTAACATGTTTTTGGGAAAGTTGAGAAATATGAATTAAACCTTCTACTCCTTTTTCTACTTCCATAAAAGCTCCAAAATCAACTAATTTTGTTATTTTTCCTTTGATAACTTCACCTTCATAATGTTTTTCAGCAAATTCTTCCCAGGGATCAGGTAATAATTGTTTTAATCCCAGAGAAATTCTTTCTTTTTCTTTATTAATTGAAAGAACTTTTATTTTTATTTTTTCACCTTCTTCAAGAATTTCAGAAGGATGTTCAATTCTGCCCCAGGACATTTCTGATATATGAAGTAAACCTTCTACTCCTCCTATATCAACAAAAGCACCAAAGTTAACAAGTTTAGTTATAGTACCTTCGATAACCTGTCCCTCTTCCAGAGAAGACATTGTTTTTTCTTTTTCTTCTTTTCTTTCTTCTTCCAGTACTTCTCGTGCTGATAGAACAACATTTTTATTATCTCTTTCTACTTCGATAATTTTAAGATTTAAAGTTTCACCAACATATTCACTTAGATTTTCTACATATCCAATTGCTACATGAGAGGCAGGTATAAAACCACGAATACCAACATTTACAACCAGACCTCCTTTAACCTCTTTAGTAACTTCAGCTTCAATTACTTCTTCATTTTCATATATCTCCATAATATTTTCCCAGGCTTTTTCATAATCAGCCTGTTTTTTGGATAATATCATATTTCCATCTTCATCTTCCAGAGTTAAAATAATTACTTCTATTTCATCATCAACTTCCACAACTTCTTCAGGGCTTTCAAAGCTTTTGTTACTCAATTCATGTAAAGGAATAAATCCATCTGATTTATAATTTACATCAACATATACACCATCTTCTTTAATTTCTACAACTTTACCGGAAACCTTCTGCCCTTTTTTCAAATTAGCTATATCATTTGCACTATATTCAAATTCTTCTTCTGTTTCTTCTTCAATACTTTCTTCATCTTCTTCAATTTTATCTGTTTCTACTTCTTCTTCAACTTTTTCTTCTTTTTCTACTTCTGTAACTTCTGTAACTTCAGTAACTTCAGTTTTTTCTTCCTCTATAATTTCCTCATCTACCTCTTCGTCTTCTTCAATTTCTTCTAATTCAACTTCATTTTCTTCATCAACCTCTTCAGTCTCTTCCACTTCATCAACCTCTTCAACCTCTTCAGTCTCTTCAACCTCTTCCACTTCATCAACCTCTTCAACTATTTCTTCATTATCTTCTACAATATCATTTTCATTTTTTTTATCTTCCATATCAGTTTCTTCCTGTTCAACCACCTTTTCTTCAATATTATTTTCTTCTAATTCTTCATTTTCATTTAACTGTCCTTCATCAAATTCATTCATAGACTGAATAACCTCCTTTATTAGCCAATCTGGAGTAGATGCTCCAGCTGTAATACCAATTTTATTTTTATTTTTTAACCAATTCCAATTTACATCACTTATTGTTTCAATATGATAGGTGGGTGTACCGGTAGCTGCACATATTTCTGCAAGCCTTCTAGTATTGGCACTATTATAACCACCTATTACAAACATTATATTAACTTCTTCAGCCAGTATTTCAGATGCTATTTGTCTTTTTTGAGTTGTGTTACATATTGTATTGTAAACTTTCAATTCATTAACATCTGTAATAATTGAAGAAATTATTTTTTTATATGAACCCGGGGATTGGGTTGTTTGTGCAACAAAACCAACTTTATTTTGTAAATTAATATTCTGTAAATCCTTTTTCTTTTTTATGATTATCCCTTTTTTATCGGTAAAACCATAAATCCCTTTAACTTCAGGATGATCTTCATCTCCAAATATAAAGGTCTGGTATTCATCTTTAACCAGTATTTTAGCATATTTTTGTGCTTTTTTAACATAAGGACATGTAGTGTCAATTATTTGAAGTTTTTTTTCTCTGGCCTTATTTAAAACTTCAGGTTCAACCCCATGTGACCTTATAATTAAAATTCCTTCAGAAATTTCATCAATAGAATTAATTGAAGAAATTCCTAACTCTTTAAGTCTTTTCACAACCTGCGGATTATGTATAATAGAACCCAGAGTATAAACAGGAGTATTTTTATTTTCCTTAACGGCATTTATTGCAATATTAACTGCTCTTAG
>PWOK01000033.1 GCA_003557445.1 Halanaerobiaceae bacterium | reverse complement strand
TTCACCTAAGTCTTCTTCAGCAACTTCTTCGCCAGTACCTCCAATAGGATTGTCACCTACCATATCACAGGCAGCCATTGTAAAGGCAAAGACTAGAATAAATGTAAACAGTCCGACAGTTTTCAGAGTTCTTTTTGTCATTTTTTATTACCCTCCTTTTTATAGTGTATTTTTATTATAATAAGAGGGTTTAAAAAATAAAATGACTATGTAATAACATATTTAAATTTTTTTGAATAGATAATCACGATACAATCACGGTATATTTTATATATTGACTAAAATAACTATAAGATAACATCTAGGTTTTTTAAACCATTATTTTGATAATGTGTTGTTATATCATATTTATCTTGATATAATTTATATACAGTAATACAAAAGCAAATTAATTATTTGCAAAGCAAAAGTGTTATGGACTCTTTTTCCTGTCATCTATATGCAGCATTGATATACTCAGCATAAATTAATTGGGGGGATATTATGGGGAATAAATTAAAAATTTATACTCTAGGTAAATTTGTTCTCGAGACAAATGATATTAATATTACTGAAGGTACAAACATACAAAGTAAAAGTTGGGAGCTTTTTCAATATCTTATTACTCATAGACAACGTTTAATTTCACAGGAAGAGATTATTTCAACTTTAAAATTAAATAATAATGATGATCCTGTCGGATCACTTTCTTCTCTGGTATATCGTATTCGACAAAAATTAAAGAAAGCAATAGGCTCTCATGCAGGCAATTATATAAAAAGGTCAGGTAACGCTTATAGTTTTAATATAGAAAAAGATTATTGGCTGGATATAGAGGAACTTGAGAAGACATGCGAATTAACAGAAAAAGCTATCGAAGGGAACTCAGGTGAATGGAAGGAATCCTTTGAACAGGCTTTAGAGCTTTATCAGGGTCATTTTCTGGAAGAGGCTAATCTTAGAGACTGGGTCTGGGATACCAGAAATAAGTATTCTAATTTACTTGTTTTAACTGTAAAGAAATTAGCTAAATATCTTGGCCAGCAAAATAAATATGAAGAACTCTTGCGATATTATTCAGATGTAAATCAGCTAATAGGTTTTGATGAAGATTTAATGGTTGGGCTAATAGAATCACTATTGAGAATGGGCAAAATTGGGCTTGCACACCAGAAATATCAAGAAATACTTAAATTTTTTGAAGATAATAATCTTATTCTACCTCGGGAATTAAAAATATTGAAAGATAGGTTCCCTAAAAATAACAGCGACAACCCTGAACTCATCCTTGAGGAGATTAAACAGAGCCTTAAAGAAGAAAGAGCATATACCTGTTCTCGAGAAACTTTCACCCATATTTTTAATCTGGAAATACGAAGAAGTGGACGTGATATCCCTACTCGTTTCCTGGTTTACTTCCGTTTAGCCGGAATATCTGATGAGGGAATCCTTGAAAAATCAGGAAACAACTTATATGAAATGATGACAGGCCAACTTCGCTCAGGTGATATAGTCTGCCGCTGGAACAAAAAATTAATCATAGGTCTGCTTGTTGGATTGAATAAATCTGAAATGGAAAAGGTGATGGAGCGGTTGAATAATTCCTTTTATTATATATATAATATTCCTGAGGAAATAGAATTAAAAATACGTTTTATTGAAATTAAAGGGAAAACCATAAGCTAATTCTTTATCCTCTTTTTTTGATATTATTGATATTTGATATTATTGATAAATGCCGAAAACCAATTTAAAATTTCAGCACATCCCATAAGAAAGCCCTCCCTGAATAGAGGAGGGCTTGATAATTGTTTTAACCTGATAATCATATTCCTAACAGTGGCTTTATATCTCTTTTTCCTAGTTACTGTTTAATTTTAACTGTTAAATTAATAGAAAGAAACCTGCTAGTAATATTATTATAATGACATTTTCTCTTTTATCTTCTTTAATTTTCTTTTTAGACTCTATTCAATAATTATTGTTTGGACTGTGGAACCAGGTACAGAAATTAGTCTTCTATTATTACTTCTCCCTCAACATCGAGATGTATAGCATAGTTATCATAAGAGTCAACCTCAATATCTTCTAATTCCTCGCCTTTGTAAGTTTCAAACAGACCAGGCGCTGGTAAAGAACCAGGGACATCATTATCATCATAGCCCTGTATTTTTACAGATTCATCTATGTCCCGCAATTTCCAGTCCTCATCTAGGTCTATATTAATTGTAACTTTGCCGTCCGCATCCGGCTCTGATACAGTTACAGTACCTATCTTTATATCTCGATTGGCGTAAATAGCTTGTTCTTCAGGACCTTCGGTATTATAATACCACCACCAGGCTCCTCCTCCATCTATATCCCAATTATCGCCCATTGTGTCTCCACCCCAGGCTGTTGCTTCATCACGGATAACTTCAGTTATTTCTGGGGGGCAGGCTTCACTAGTTAGATCATAGTCTTTGTCTGCATGTTCTCTAACAGACACTACCTTAAATTCATAAACTGTTTCTTCCATTAAATTTTCTTTATCTACATCATATACAAATTCATGCGGTTGGCCAATTCCATCATGAACTACTGTTTCTACTTTTTGATATTGATCGTGATGATAAGGTGTTCTTTTGAGGAATATATAATATTTGTTTGCATTTTCTACGCCATCCCAGTTTATTATGAAACCATCATCGGTTTGTGTTAATTTTATATTGTCCGGGCATTCAGGTTCTGCCTTCCATTCAGCATTTACAGTAAGCTGAGTACCATATAGGGTAATTGGAACATCTGTTACTTTACCTGGAATTACTCTAGCCTGTATATCTTCTTCTGTGCTTCCATCACCCTCCCAGGATACAACAATTGTATAATAATCAGGGAAAAGCCCTTCAACTAGAAGATTTTGATCTTCACCATATTCAAAATCCATTTCTGCTATTACTTCACCGTCTAAGTCAAGTACTTTAACATTTACATCCTCCATTAACTCCCCACCGGTCTCTTCAGATGGGAAAATATCTACTGTTATATCTAAATCACCTTTTACTTGCTGGATCTCTA
>PWOK01000077.1 GCA_003557445.1 Halanaerobiaceae bacterium | reverse complement strand
GTTTATGTCTGGTTCTTCTGGTTATTATGTTTCTTCTAAAAACAATAAAATGGTCAAGCATGGTCTTTAAACTCATTACTTCTGGTTTGTTATCTACAAGAGCCAGCATATTTATTCTATAATTTTTTTGTAAATTAGTATATTTATATAAACGGTTTAAAACAATCTCAGTATCAGTATTATTTTTTAATTCAAGCACAATTCTTATACCATCTTTATCTGTTTCATCCCTGATATCTTTTATATTTTTAAGTTTTTCTTTATTGACCATGTCAGCAATTTCTTCAATTAATTTTGATTTATTTACCTGATAGGGTATTTCGGTAATAATAATATATTTTTTTATGCCTCTTTTTTCTATTTTAGTTTTTGCTCTTAAAATTATTTTACCTTTCCCTGTTTTATAGGCTTTCATTATTCCTTTTTTACCGATTATTTTTGCTCCTGTAGGAAAATCTGGTCCAGGAATATAATTTTTCACCAGGGTTTCATTTTTTGCATCAGGGTGTTTTAATAGATATTTTATGGCATCTACTACTTCACTCAGATTATGAGGAGGGATACTTGTACTCATTCCAACCGCGATACCACTTGACCCATTAACAAGTAAATTAGGTATTCGTGAAGGCAAGACATCTGGCTCCCTGAGAGAACCATCAAAATTATCACTAAAATTTACAGTATCAAGATTAATATCTGAAAGAATTGCTTCTGATAATTGTGTTAATCTTGCTTCTGTATATCGCATTGCTGCGGGACTATCTCCATCAATAGAGCCAAAATTTCCATGTCCATCTATTAATAAATATCTTTGATTAAAATCCTGAGCCATACGAACCATGGCATCATAAACAGCTGAATCTCCATGTGGATGATATTTACCAAGAACTTCACCAACAATTCTGGCTGATTTTTTATGACTTTTATCAGGGGTTAATCCCAATTCTTTAGAAGCATAAAGAATTCTTCTATGAACAGGTTTTAAACCATCCCTAACATCAGGTAAAGCCCTTCCCACAATTACACTTAAAGAATAGCTTAAATAGGCATCTTTCATTTTGTCTTCGATAGCTATCGAAGAAATATTTTCTGACATAATAAAACTCCTTTCGTATTTTCTTTTTCGACACAAACCGACAGGTGCCAGACACCTCCCGGTTTTTGTCGAAAACAATAGCTTGATAGTATTAAATACAAATGATATTATAACATTAATCATTGATAAAACACAAGAATAATGGTAAAATTTATTTAGATTGTAATTTAGAGGGGGAATAATATGTCTTTATTTGAGCAATATGATGCAGAACAAATCGAAGTTTTAAAGGATCTGGAAGCAGTCCGCAAAAGACCGGGAATGTATATTGGTAGTACCGGTAAAAAAGGGCTCCATCATTTAGTATGGGAAGTTGTAGATAATAGTATTGATGAATATTTAACAGGTCATGGTTCAAAAATAAAAGTTACAGTAAATAAAGATAACACTATTACTGTAGAGGACTGGGGAAGAGGTTTTCCGGTTGATACACATATGGAAACAGGTTTACCAGCAGCTCAAGTTGCCTTAACCACTTTACATGCTGGAGGAAAATTTAATCATAATAGTTATAAAGTTTCTGGTGGATTACATGGAGTTGGAGTTTCTGTTGTAAATGCTCTTTCAGAATGGCTTGAGTTTATAACTTATAGAAACCAGAAAATATATAAACAAACATATAAAAAAGGTGTTCCTCAGGAGGATTTAAAAGTTATTGGAAAAACAAATCGTACAGGAACAAAAATAACTTTCAAACCTGATCCAGAAATATTCGAAGAAACAGAATTTAAATATAATACATTGACAAATAGATTGAGAGAATCAGCATATTTAAATAAGGAATTAACATTAATATTAATTGATAAACGGAATCAGGAGAATAAAAAAGAAGAATTTCATTATGAAGGTGGAATTAAAGCTTTTGTTGAATTTTTAAACAAAAATCATAATGTTTTAAATGAAAAAATAATATATCTGGAAGAAGAAGTTGATAATTACTATATAGAGGTAGCAATACAATACAATGATGCCTATAATGAGCGCATCTACACATATGCCAATAATATAAATACAGTTGATGGAGGTTATCATTTAACAGGGTTTAAATCAGCTTTAACCAAGGCAATTAATAGTTTTGCTCAGAGAAAAAGTTTACTCAATAAAAAAGATCCTTCATTAAGAGGGAGTGATGTCAGGGAAGGATTAACTGCTGTTTTAAATGTAAAATTACCTGAGCCTCAGTTTGAAGGACAGACCAAGACCAAACTTGGAAATAGTAATCTAAGAAGTGTTGTGGAGAGTATTGTTTATGAATATTTAAACAGGTATCTGGATGGGAATCCTGAATTTGGGAAAAAAATAGTTAATAAAGCTTTACAGGCTGTTAGGGCCAGAAAAGCTTCCAAAAAAGCAAGAGAATTAACAAAAAGAAAAACTGCTTTAAATAATAATACTTTACCGGGGAAATTATCTGATTGTTCAAGCCGTAAACCAAAAGAAAGTGAACTATTCCTTGTTGAGGGTGATTCTGCTGGAGGTTCTGCAAAACAGGGTAGAAACAGACATAATCAGGCTATTTTGCCTCTCAAAGGAAAGATACTAAATGTTGAAAGAGCCAGACTTGATAAAATATTAAATAATAATGAAATTGCTTCCATTATTACTGCACTGGGAACCGGTATTGGTGAAGATTTTGATCTGGATAATTTAAGATATAATAAAATTATTATTATGACAGATGCTGATATTGATGGTGCCCATATATCTACATTAATATTAACCCTTTTTTATAGATATATGCCTGAGTTAATAGAAAATGGACATATTTATCTGGCCCGTCCTCCTTTATATAAAATTAGCTGGAGAAATAATAGTAAATACCTTTATTCTGATCAAGAATTAGAAAAAGCTAAAAACGAAACAGATAGTTCTTTTGAAATTCAAAGATATAAAGGATTGGGAGAAATGAACCCAGATCAATTATGGAAAACAACTATGGATCCTGAAAG
>PWOK01000047.1 GCA_003557445.1 Halanaerobiaceae bacterium | reverse complement strand
CTGTAGTGGAAGGTGTTCCTGACGGAGAGCAGTCATTTTGCTTATTTCCTTATAAAAAGGATGTTCTTGATTAAAAAAATTACGTCCCTGAGTACGGAAGGCTCCGAATTTACTACCAAACATGGCTTCCCTTACATAGTGATCTTTATCCCCACTACCATCAAACCCCTGTTCTGTACCATAATAAATACAGGGAATTCCCACTGAGAAAAGATCTAAAAAGACTGCATTGGGAAGTAGAGGAGCTGATGTTTTATCAGCACAAAAACGTTCTTTATGTTCCTGGCGGTAAACCATATCATGGTCATCAAACATGGTAATTACATTACTGTGATACCACTGATATTTTTCTTCTTCAGGCAGGTTTGAGTTTTTGAAAATAGAAAAATAATCTTCTGCAGGTTTTTGGCCTTTGACTACACCTTCCAGGTTTTCAGGTGTTCTGTTTATACCGAGAGCTGCATCCAGACCTGTTTTTTTTAACAGATCATGGGTAAACTTTAATCCACCGGTTATTTCACCAATTATATAAAAGTTCTTTTTGCCCAGAGTATGGGCAAATTCATGTATTTCGGTTATAAAATAACGGGTAGCTCCTGGAGGAAGATGTTTTACTGTATCCAGGCGGAAACCATCAAGGTCAGCATAAGCTATCCAGTATTTGTAACACTGTGTTAGTGTTTTTAGGGCAGGAGAAGGACGGAAATATTTTAGTTCACCTTCGCCAGTATTAATATTTTTCAGTGAATAAAAATCACCTTCTAAATATTCGGGGAAATTGTCCCAGTCAGTGATATATCCTTTGCGTGTGAATGTGCTTAAGTCAAATATTTCCCTGGGCCAGACTCCTCCTTCAGGCCAGGCAGAATTATGGTCAGGAGTATCGGGATCTATGGTAGGTTCTCCTTCTTTATCACGAAAACCCTTTACCTGATAGTGATCACCATTATAGGCTGGTGTATCATCATGGTAGGCGAAAACATCTCCAGTATGATTTATAATGACATCCAGCAGGATATACATATCTCTTTTATGTGCTTCTTCAGTTAGAAGTTTTAAATCTTCACGACTTCCAAAATGGGGATCAACTTCCAGAAAGTTTTGAATCCCGTAACCATGATAACTGTCAACAAAGGAGACCTGTTTAAGAACAGGACTGATCCAGATAGCAGTAACACCCAGTTCTTTTAGGTAATCAAGGCGTTTTATTAGTCCTTTAAGATTTCCCCCATTCCACTTTGAACCATATTGATGCCATTCTTTTTCCTTATCCGGTGAATTTAGAACTGATTGATAGTCCTGATCAGGGTCATACAGTGGATAATCTTTTCCATCATCAAATCTATCCACTAAAAGGAAATAAAATATCTGTTCTTCCCAGGCCCGGGGAGAAGGGTAGTATTTGCCTTCAGATATCATTTCATTCAAATAAAAATCTTCTATACTTTTCATTATGAGTCCTCCATTTATGAAGATTTATGTCAAAATTAATAAGAAAAAACTTATATTAGTCAGATTAAAATGAAGAAAATAAAACTTTGTAATATTGTGTATTTATTATATAGAGATATAGTCTGAAATTCAAGCTTCTCTTTTAAATATAAAAAAAAGAAAATATAAAAAGGTATTTGAGCAGTTTTATATAACTATATAAATAGTCAATAATAAATATCAGTGAAAATAAATTCGTGTTTTTTGAAATAATTCGACAAATTGTTTTTTAAATAAGCCAGTTTTAAATCTTTGATTCTAATCATATATTCTAAAGAAAGCTAAAGATTGGTATGAATTATAGGGGCAAAATAGATCCTGAGGAAATGGATTTTGATACAATGGCTTTAGAACTTTTTGAACCGGAAGACAAAAAATATAATGGAGATTATGATCAACTGGAATCAATTCAACTGGATATGGAGAAACTACTGGAGGTTGCAGAAAATAATTTTGAACATTTAAGAGATATTGACTTTAAATTTTTTATTAAAGATATAGATATAAATATTGCACCTATTCTAATATTAAACATGGATAATTTCACCGTTAATGTTTATGAAGAAAAGGAAAAGATGATTTCAGAGTTTAAAGCAGATGATATGTCCATGAGTGTACATAACTTCCTGGAAGAATTCTCTATTAAAAGTTCAACTACCACACATAGAATTAACAGGGAAGAATTTATAAGATATCATTTGGATCCGGTTTATTTTCCGGATTTTAGTATAGATTATGAATTAGAGGAATTTAAAATTGGCCTGGATCAAATAATGGAGTTTCAGTTGGCTATGAGTATATATGAAGCATATGAATTAAGGGTTGATATTAATGAACTGTTAAGTATTGACAAATTAGATTATAGTCTAAATTATGAAAATAATAATATATTGTTTGATTTTGAAATGAAACATCCATTTTTAATTTTAAACATTTTTACAGACATTATTCAATCAGAAGAACACAGTGAACCTGAACCCTTTTCTGATATGATGATATTTATTGAAAATTTATCAGAATCATTGCATATTGAGGATTTTATAATAGAAGGAACTTATCTAAATGAAGAAATGAAGCTTTTACTAATAAAACTGGAAGAGTATCTTGATAACGCAATATCAGAAACCTTTGGATGGAAAGATGATAAGGTGATCTGGGATTATTCTGGACCCTTATCAAAAATATTTGAAGAAGAGGAAGAAATGTTTGATTTTAAATCCCTTTAATACAAAAGTTTACAAAAACTACATTATTCGACAAATACCGGGAGGTGCCTGACACCTGTCGGTATTTGTCGAAATTTTGCAGATTAAACAGTTTCTTTTCTTTACTAAATATTTTTATTATGTTATACTATTCTAAACTAAAGGGAAAGAGGCCAATTAGAAATGAAACATCTAAAATCTTTTTTTAAAAAAGAACCAGTAATTGCTGCTGTCCGGGATTCAAATTCATTAAAAATTGCTTTAAAAAGTAATGTTATTGCCCTTTTTATTTTAAATGGTGATATCAATAATTTAAATTCAATCATGGATAAAGCCAGGGAATATGATAAACTTATTTTTTTACATAT
>PWOK01000304.1 GCA_003557445.1 Halanaerobiaceae bacterium | reverse complement strand
TCAAGATCCTTTCCTGTTTGTTTTCCGATCTGATAACCTTCATCTTTTAAATTCTTCCATAAATCAAAGGGATGACCCCATCTATTATAGTTACCCAAAACTTTGCCATATCTCGTTGCTATTTCCTTCATAAGCTTCAATCTTTCCTGATAAGAAACACGTGGATCAGGATAACTCCAGGGACTACCAAGGCCTATATTACCAAGTCCTGTTGCAACCTTTCCCTTTTTATTTTCTACATAAATTTTCACAATCATAGAAGTAGTCTCTTTAACTATGGATTTTCCAAATTTAAGCGGAACCCTTGATTTTATATCTTTAAAAGAAATTTCCAGATCTTTTATAAATATATCTGTCTGCACTATTTTCTCTCCCCCTGTAATTAAAATATTTTCATTAATTATTCTTTATTTAAAGCTTCTTTGCCATCCTCCCCCCGTTAAAGAATTTATTTTACACAAATTTTATTCTTGACTAAATATTAAAATAACTGATTTAGACCCACCTATAATCATAGGAGAAACTTTCTCAGCTATGATTCTGGAACAAAATACTTTCCTTCAGCTCCTAAGTTATTTGTTATAAAGGGAAATAATCCTTTATATCTTCATCTAGCTGTCGACCATATTCACTGATTTCAAATGCCTCAGCAAATTCAATCTGTTTACCTTTTTCAGTACCATATCTAGCTTTTAATTTATCTCTAAATCTAACTGCTGTTTTCTTATTATAAGAACCTCTTTGTTCTTTCAACCATATTAATTTTTCTTCAGCTTTTTCAGGAACCTGATCTAAAAATCCACCAACCCATGGTAACCATTCATACATCTGAGATTTATGACAATCAAGCATTTTTATCTTCTTATCAAGAACATCATCAATTAAAACAACAATATCTGCTTCAAATTCTACTGGTTTTTTAAAATTATCTTCTGTAAAAACAATAAGGGGAGAATATCTTAAAGGAGTTGTCAGTGGACAGACACCAGGTACTCTTATAGCATAAGAAGAATCTATTACTAATTCTGCTGTTTTTCTGTGATCAGGATGATAATCATTTAAACGGTGAGTGAAAATTATATCAGGCTTAAACAACCTGATTAAATTTATTATCTTTTTTCTTGTTTTAAAATCAGTTTCAATTCTATTACTTGCAATATCCATTACCTGAGATTCGATTCCAGCAAGCTGACAGGCTTTTTCGGTTTCTCTTTTTCTTATTCTTGCAGTTTTCAAACCACTATATTGATGGTGACCTGTCTCTCCATTAGTTGTAGAAACAAACTTGACAATATGTCCTTCTTTTATATATTTTAATGCAGTACCTCCCATTCTTATCTCATTATCATCAGGATGAGCTCCAATTGCCAGAATTCTTAATTTTTTTTTCATATTTTATTACCCCTTTTGCCGATAATTAATCATTAAAAATAATGTTTAATTAAATTTTCTTCAAGATTATCCAATCCCTGTACAATACTACCAAGGTAAAAAACTCTATCCCCAAGTTCAGAAAAAACAATATCTGGATGCACAGGAGAAACCTGTTCAATTATTCCATTAATATAATCATTATACATAAGTGCTATTTCCTTAAATTTACCACCAATCACAACGGTTTCTGGACTAAGAACACAGATAATATTAGCTATCGCAATTGCCAGTTGTTGGCAGGCGTCTTTCAACATTTCATTTATTTTTTCATTTTCGCTTGCCTGAGTAATTATTTCATTTAAATTAATATCTTTCTTCTGCAATATTTTTCTGGCTTTATCCTCAATAAATTTTGTACTACAGACCTTTTCCATGCTCCCATAATTATTTTCTTGAATAGATAAATAATCATTATCACTAACCATAAAACCAACTTCACCAGCACTATTTTTATGACCCCTGTAAATTTCACCATTAATTAATATTCCAGCACCAATACCTTCACTGACTTTAATATAAACTGCACTATTACAACCATTTATCGCACCCTTCCATCTCTCTGCTAAAACTGCCATATTTACTGCATTCTCAATTACCAGGGTACAATCAAGGTATTCCTGCAATTCTTTCTGCAAAGGTATATTTTCCCAACCTTTAATATTTGGAGCTAACTTAATTACGCCATTTTGAGGATCAAAAACCCCTGTAACAGAAATACCTGTATATACTATATTTTCTTTTTGCAAACCATAGTTCTCTAATGTTTTTTGAATATTACTTTTCAAAAAAGAAATCCTATCAAACCTTTCCTCTTCCTCATAAGAAAATATCTCTTTATAAACCACCTCACCAAGTAAATTAGCTAACAAAACAATCATCATACCTCTCTCGATATAGATACCCATTAAATACCCGGATTTTTCATTTATTTTTAACAATATTGGTTTTCTCCCACCACTTTCTCCTACATCTCCTTCTCTTGTTTCAATCAAAATACCTTCATTAATAAGGATATTAATAATTTTGGAAACACTTGGAGGACTTAGAGAAATCTTTCGTGAAATCTGTGCTCTGGAAAGTAATTCCTCTGAATTCCTGAGAGTATTAATTATTTGTTTTATATTTTCCTCCCTGACATTGGAAGGTTTCATTGCTTTCTGCATTTTTACTACTCCCTATATTTATTTAATTAACTTTATTAACTATCTTTATTTAATATTATAAACTATTTTTTACCTGTTGTAAAGAAAAAAATCCAGACTTTTGAAATACCTTAAATATTTCCGCTATCTGGATTTAGCACTATAATATAAGAATATTTGATTATATATCGAACATAAATTAAAATTTTATCTATTTACATTATTATTTACATCATACAAGTATAGTTATACCAATCCAGTTTCCTTGATATTTAAATAGCTGGCCACAACTGTCTCCATTGCAGTCAGATTACGTACTCTATCCTGTTCTACAACTACCCATTCAACATTAGTTTCTTTAGCTGCTTTTAAAGTATCTTTCATCCGTAATATACCAGTACCTACAGCTGAAAAAACAACTTCTGATCTACTTTGATAATCTCTGCTTTTCAGATCTTTAATATGTATTGCTGGAATACGTCCCTCCATTTTATACATGATATATGACGGATCTAATCCT
>PWOK01000059.1 GCA_003557445.1 Halanaerobiaceae bacterium | reverse complement strand
TCACAATCAGGACAGAGTTTATCCTCACCTATCTGTCTTTCAATCCAGAAACTTTCACAGGGAGTACAATACCAGCCTTCATATTTCCCTTTATATATATCTCCCTTTTTATATAACTTATCAAAAATTTTCTGTATAATTGTCTCATGTCGTTCTTCTGTTGTTCTTATAAAATCATCATAATCAACACCAAGTTTTTCCCATAAATCTTTAAAAGATGATACTATTTCTTCAACATATTTAGCTGGCTCTTTTCCTGCTTTTTTAGCCTTTCTCTCAATTTTTTGACCGTGTTCATCAGAACCGGTCAAAAACATAGTATCATAACCATTCATTTTTTTAAATCTGGCAATAGTATCAGCGGCAACAGTTGTATAGGCATGACCAATATGTAATTTGTCACTTGGATAATAAATTGGTGTGGTTACATAAAATGTTTTCTTTTTGCTCACAGACAATCATCCTTTCAAAATTATGTATTTTATTTTACTTTTATAGAAATTGCCTCTTTATAAACTTTCCTTCTGGAAATGTTTCTTTCCCGGGCAACTTTTTTTATGGCTTCTTTTTTAGTATATCCATTTTCCATAAATAATTCAACATGTTCCAGGAGGCTTAAATTCTCCCAGCCTTCTTTTTCATTTATGGATTTTTCCCTTCCTTCTACAACTACAACAATTTCTCCTTTTATATCTTTTGTTTTTATTTTTTTTAATATATTTTCACAGGTTCCATAGATTTTTTCTTCGTAAATTTTTGTTAATTCCCTTATCACAGCTATTTCTCTGTCTTTTAATAATGGTTGTAACTCTTCTAAAGTTTCCTTGAGTCTATAAGGAGATTCATAAAAAACTACCGTTTTTTCCTGTTTTGTAATATCCTGAAGTATTTGCTGCCTTTTATCTCCTTTACGGGGTAAAAACCCCTCAAACACAAATCTTTCAATGGACAAACCAGAACAAACCAGAGCAGATATAACTGCAGTAGGTCCGGGAACTGGAATTACCGGTAAGTTTTTTTTTATGGCCCTGAAAATAAGTTCCTGACCCGGATCAGAGATACCGGGCATTCCAGCATCACTGATTAAAGCAATTTTTTGCCCATCCATCATTTTTTTTATTAATTCCCCGGACCTTTTTTTTTCATTATGCTCATGATAACTAATCAGGGGAGTGTTTATATTGTATTTATTTAATAATTTAGAACTTCTTCTTGTATCTTCTGCAGCAATTAAATCAACTTTTTTAAGGGTTTCAATGGCCCTCAAAGTAATATCAGATAAATTGCCAATTGGAGTTCCACATATATATAATTGACCTTCCTGTTCCATGATTAACACTCCATTATTTCTTTTCTTCAAATTTACTTTCCAGTAATTTGATACAAAACAAACAATCTCCTTTTCTTTTTTCACCAAAGCTCAAATGGCAAATATGAAAATTTTCATTGTATAATCTTATTAAATTGGTATAACCTTCTCCTCCGGTTTCAGAATTTTGCTGCCTGTTAAACAACAAATCCCTGAGATTATTATTCTCTTTTTTTAATTCTTCATTTTCTTTATAAAGAGAATAGGTAATATCTTTTAATTCCTGAAAACGAAGAGAAATATCCTGGATTCTTTCCTGAAAATGAGCCAGCACAGTTAAAATTTCTTCATCTATCACTCAGAATCATATCCTTCCAGTTCATTTAAATCTTTTTTTATCTGTTCACCCTGATTAACTTCAATTTTAACTGTCTTATCTATTAAATTTCTTTCAACTACTTTTCCTTCTCCTATCTCTAGATTGACTTTTTCACCTATTTCAGGCATCTGCTTTTTTAATTTTTCATAAACTTTACACTCATAACGAAGACAGCACATTAAGCGACCACAAAGCCCTGATATTTTAGCAGGATTTAAAGAAAGACCCTGTTTTTTGGCCAGTTTTATTGAAACAGGTTCAAAGTCTCTCAAAAATGTTTTACAGCAAGTTGCTCGTCCACAGGGGCCTAACCCCCCTACCATTTTTGCTTCATCTCTAACACCTATTTGCCTTAATTCAATTCTTGTTTTAAATACACCTGCCAGATCTTTGACCAGTTCTCTAAAATCTACACGTCCATCAGCTGTAAAATAAAAGATTATTTTATTATGGTCAAATGTATATTCAACATCAATTAATTTCATAGGTAACCCATGTTTCTCTATTTTTCCCAGACAAATTTCAAAAGCCTCTTTTTCTTTTTTTAAATTTTCTTCATATTTTTCTTTGTCCTTAAGTGTCGCCTTTCTGATCACTTTTTTTAGGGGAGCAACAAGTTCATCCTCAGTTATTTCTTTATTGGTAAGGACAACTTCAGCAAACTCAATCCCCCTTGCTGTTTCCACAATAACATTTTCTCCTACCTCAATCTCAATGTCTCCTGGATTAAAATAATATATTTTTCCTGCATCTTTAAAACTAACACCAACCACTTTATACATCAAATCACAACCTCCTGGAATTTATCTTTAAGAATAACATCTGTAAGGCTAAATCCTTTCTCACATTTCTTTTAACATAATTCTGTATTTGATTAATTTTATCAATTATTACAGTTAATTCATTTATATTAAAGAGTTCTTTTTGTTCCTTAATATAATTAATATAATCCCTGTTTACTATTTGTTCTCTATTATCTTCATTATATAATATTATATCCCTATACCAGCTTGAAATCAAATTAAACAGGGGAAAACCGGTTGATAATATATTTTCCATTTTCTTTATTTCAGAAAAAATATCAACAATACTTTTTTGACCTAGATCCTTAATAAAATCAAGAATTTCTTCTCTGTTTTTTATAAAATCTTCATCTTCAGTAAGCTCAAGTGCTTTTCCAGGACTACCCTGAGCCAAATGAGAAAAAAGACGGGCTTTCTTATCTGTAATTCCTTTTTCTTTTAAATAATTTTCAATTTGAGAACAGGAAAGACCATGAAAATCAACTTTCTGGCACCTGGATATTATTGTTGGCAAAAGTTTACTTATATCTGATGCCAGCAAAATAATAACAGCATAATCAGGTGGTTCTTCCAGTGTTTTTAACAAACTGTTTGCTGCAGCCAGGGTCAT
>PWOK01000201.1 GCA_003557445.1 Halanaerobiaceae bacterium | reverse complement strand
GGCCTGGTTGTTATTGATGAACAACATAGATTTGGGGTTGAACAGAGGTATCTTTTAAAAGAAAAAGGGGACAATCCTGATTTACTGGTAATGACAGCCACCCCTATACCGCGTTCTCTGGCCTTAACTTTATATGGTGATCTTGATCTATCAATTATAGATGAGTTACCTCCAGGGAGAAAACCTGTAAAAACCAGCTGGCGTAAAAAAAATTCCAGAAATCAAATATATGATTTTGTCAGGGAAAAATTACAAGAAGGTAGACAGGCTTTTGTTGTCTGCCCACTTATAGAACCATCTGAAGAAATATCAGCCCGTTCGGCTAGAGAAACCAGAAAAGAATTGGAAAATAAATTGTTATCAGGTTTTAAGATCGGGATACTGCACAGTAAACTGGATCCCGAAAACAAAAAGCAGATAATGGAGAAATTCCGCAGGGGAAATATAGATGTTCTGGTTTCTACAACTGTTGTTGAAGTGGGTGTGGATGTTTCCAATGCCACAATCATGATTATCGAAAATGCTGAAAGATTTGGTCTGGCCCAGTTACACCAGCTTAGAGGAAGAGTTGGCAGGGGTAAACATCAATCTTACTGCATAGTAATTGCTGACCCGGGGACCATAGATGGTAAAAAAAGATTAAAAGTTTTTACTGAAACCACTGATGGTTTTAAAATAGCAGAAGAAGATTTAAAAATAAGGGGACCTGGTGAGTTTTTTGGTACTGAACAACACGGAATGCCAGATTTAAAAGTTGCCAGTATTATCAAGGATAAAAAAATATTAACTATTGCCCGTAAAGAGGCTAAAAATATCCTCAGTAATCAATCTCTAGAAAAAAACTACAGGAATTTATATAAAAGATTAAAAGAAATGAACGTTAAAGTATAATAATGGATAAATAGCTGGAGAGATAAAAATGCGAATTATTACTGGAGAAGCAAAAGGAAAAAAACTTTTATCATTAAATACAAAAAAAGTCAGACCAACAACTGATAGAGTTAAAGAATCCCTGTTTAATATTCTTGGTAACAGTGTTTTTTATGTCAGGGGACTGGATTTGTTTGCAGGGTTTGGCAGTCTGGGCCTGGAAGCTTTGAGCCGGGGAGCAGAGCATTTTACATTTGTAGAAAGAGATTATAAAAATGCAGATATAATCAAAAAAAATATTAAATTATGTAAATTTGAAAAACGAACAGAGGTAATTATAAGTGATGTATTTCAGTATTTAAAAAACACAGAGAAAAAATATGATATGGTATTTATGGATCCCCCTTATGAAAAAGGACTGATTCAAAAGACAATTTTTTTATTGATTAAAAACAATCTTTTAACTGAAAATAGCCTTATTATTTGTGAATATCATAAAAATGAAGAAATAAATTTAAAAGAAGAACAAATTGAGGAAATTAAGACAAAAAATTATGGAGAAACAGTCATTAAAATATATCAGTATAAGGAGGAAACACATGAAGACTAAAGTCGTCTATCCGGGTAGTTTTGACCCTGTTACATATGGACATCTGGATATAATAGAAAGAGCAGCAAATGTCTTTGATAAGCTGGTTGTTTCTGTTTTTATTAATCCTGCCAAAGATCCTCTGTTTTCCAGACAGGAAAGGGTTGATCTTTTAACAAAATCTATAGCAAAACTTTCAAAAACAAATATTGAAATTGATTCATTTTGTGGTTTAACTATGGATTATGTGAAATCCCTGAATGCCTGTGCCATTATTAGAGGTTTAAGAGCTGTATCAGATTTTGAGGGAGAATTTCAGATGGCTTCAATGAATAAACAACTTGATGGCAATATTGAGACAATTATTTTAATGACAGATACCAAATATGCTTTTTTGAGTTCAAGTGTTATCAAGGAAGTTGCTCAATTTGGTGGAGATGTAAGTGACCTTGTACCTGAATGTGTTGAAGAGGCTTTAATCAAAAAATATAATTTTGATAATTAGCAATAATATTATGTTTTACCTGTAACATGAAAAAATGTTATCTTTACTTTTTTTATTAAGTAGATAGACAGGGATATAATTAATGTCATAATTAATATAAATATTATTAACATAAAAATAAAAGTTATAATTGATCCTGTATCTATAAAGGAATAAACTCTTAAATCAGCAAAAACAGTTATGATATCTGTTTTGAAGGGTATAAAAAACAAAATAGTTGCCAGACCTGCAAATATACTCTGCAGGATACGGGCAAAAACATATGGTTTTAAATTAATATCTGTATCTGTAACCATGGTTGCCACCTGACCGTGTACAGATAAACCACTCCAGGCAATTATAATAATAATAATTATTAATTGTTCAAGCAGGGGTGCTACTGTCTGACTGGCAAGGTTGGTTCCATTGGTTATTTCAAAAATACCACTGATTAATGGTAAAACCATGGAAGCTGATAGCCCGAATGAACCAAATAAAAACATAAAAACCTCTGAAATTATACTTACCACTCCTATAACTGCTAATATCCTGGTAATAACAGAAAAGAGTATAATAAATCCACCAATCATTAAAAGAGTATTTACTGATTCTCTTACCGAATCACCGGCAATTTGGCCCAGACCCCTTCCATCATTTTTTCTTGCTTCTATTAGAGCATTAACTGCTTTTTTAAATATAAAATGATCATAATCTGATTGATAATCATTGATATTTTTTTGTTTTGCCTGATCACCAGTATAAAACCTCATGATGAAACCGGTTAATATACTTGATAGATAATGACTTCCCGCTATTATTATGGCCACTTCAGGTCGGTGAAGCATACCCACACTGACAGCACCAACCATAAATAATGGATCTGCGGTATTGGTAAAAGAAATCAATCTTTCAGCTTCTGTTTTTGTACATAGATTTTTTCTGCGGAGATTGGCAGTTATTTTTGCTCCTATGGGATATCCAGAAGCCAACCCCATGGACATGGCAAAAGCCCCTACACCCGGTACTTTAAATAATGGTCTCATTAATGGCTCCAGGAGGGCTCCCAGAAAATGAACCACCCCCAGTCCCATTAAGATTTCGGCTATGATAAAAAAAGGCAGTAGTGAGGGAAAAACAATTTCCCACCAGACCTGAAGTGCTTC
>PWOK01000343.1 GCA_003557445.1 Halanaerobiaceae bacterium | reverse complement strand
TGGCTGACATAACTACAAAAGTTATATAAAAACCTGTAATCAAACCCAGTAAAGAGAAAAAACCGGTAACCTCTGACACAGCCTCCTCCTGAATATATAACTGTAAGCCAATAAAAGGAGCTAAAGCCATAATCTTTCGGGGAATTCCTTCAATCCACTGTCCTTTAAGAGCTCCCAGCTTATTAATTACATAAATCCCCAGTAATTAAGTTAAAAAATATATTCCGGGAAATATATAAAACAGATCAACTGAAATATTATAGGAAATAATCCAGCCGATTAAAGAGCTAACAGCTAAACCTGCTATAATTTTTAAACCCTTTAAATAAGATTGACTGAGTTTTGGTGTTTCTACAATGACCAGCAATAAACCAAATGATAGGATGAAGACCATATTATTTCTAAGAACATTATTCCAGAAAACAGCTCCTATTTCATTCATGAGGTTACCTCCTTTTCCCTGTCTTTTTTATATAAACTATTTGTTATTTTTTTAAATATATTAAACCTGTTATACAATACCTCTATTAGAAGACCGGTTGTTCCCAGTATTAATAAAGCACCAGCCGGTTTTCTTGATATTTCAAACAAAGGATTATCCAGTAAACTATAACCCAGCAGACTGCCATAACCTGTAATTTCACGCAGGACAGAAATCAGGATCATAAAAAACAAAAACAAAATACTATTATTGAAAAAATCCAACCATTTACTTTGAGCATGATTGTAATAAACCAGGGGAGTAACCCCTATTAATACATAATAAATATTAACCTCAGGTATCAAAAAATAAAGGAAAGAAACTATAGCAAAACCAATTCCCCACAAAAAATAATCTTCAGATATTATTTTAGAAAACAGGCGAACAATCAGGGCTGTAAAAATTAATGTCCCTGCAAACATTAAAGCAGTTATCATATCATATGTACCTGTAATTAAAGGTAATAACCCCAGAAGAATAATTTTGGTAAGTTGATTATATTTCTTTTCCATTTTTATCTCACCTTCCAATCATATTTCCGGTCCAGCTTAAAACAATAATTATTATAAAAGCCAGTATTATTAATCCCAGCTTTTTATAAAACTGTTTTCTTTTACCCAGCTGTCCCATATGAGGACCTTCAAATTGTGCATCAAACATATATGAGGCACCATTCATGGCCAGAATTGCAAAAGTTACCCCACCTGAAAAATCAACTCCAAAATGTCGAATAAACACAGTTAAAAGACCACAACCAAATCCATATACTATTCTGGCATCTTTAGCTGCCGGTGAAGTTACCATATCAGTTGCCATAAAAAATGCTCCCAGTAATAAGGCCCCTGAAAAAACTGTAAATAAGGGGTTTATACCCAGAAATAATGAAAAGATAACAGCTGTTCCGATAAAGGATAAAGGAATTCTCCATCCAATATAACCCTTGTAATATAAAAATGCTGCCCCCAGTAAGATGGCAACAGCTGATGTTTCCCCGATAGTACCAGGGATATTCCCTATGAATAAATCCCAGATACCAATAACTCCTTCTCCAGAGAGAAAAGCAATATCATAACCTGCTGCTTTTTCTGCCAGTGGAGTAGCAGTAGTAACTGCAGAAAAAGGGGCCGGCCATTCCATAAAATAACTGGCAAATGAAAGCCTAATTACAGCCCTTCCTGCCAGAGCAGGATTAAAAATATTATTACCAAGCCCTCCAAAAAGATGCTTGGCAATAATAATGGCAAAAAAGGCTCCCACCAGAGGTAACCAGAAAGGAACTGATGGAGGCAAACTTAACCCCAGTAACATTCCTGTAATAAAAGCACTACCATCCCCGGGAAATTTTTGATTTGTAAATGGCTTTTCCAGTAAAACACTGAAAATCGCTGTTCCAAAAATTAAATAAAAAGAATAGAAACCAAAAAAGATTATTGCAGCTATGGAAACGGGAATCAAAGCCAGGACAACATTCCACATGGTTTTTTTAATGGTATCATTATTGACAATAAAAGGTCCTGCCAGATTAAATTTTTTCATACTCAGGCCTCCTGTCTTTTATTTAAACTAAATTCTAATATCTTGTTTCAATTTCAATACCGGTATAAAAACTTTTAAATATATCCTGATAATTATAGTTATTTAAAGCCATTCGGGCAGTAGCTGTCTGATCCATTCCAACTCCATGACCCCAGCCAGCACCATACAATTTCAATTGAACCAGATTTCCTGATTTATCATATTTTTGATTGAAAATAAAACTATTGCTTTTCAAACCACCAAGAGTACTCCTGATGGTTCCCCCTCTGACATTTATCTCCTCATCTGAACCGATTATTACAATCTGCTTGACAAATCCCCGGGGAGAACGTTCAACCACATGTATGTCTTTGATAACTTCCAGACCAAGCCTTTCTTTTAGTATATCAAGTGAGATTTCCCTTGACCAGCGATAAGCATGTTCAGAGGAGTAACTACCTGGACCTGAATGGGTGTCAGGTCTGCTTTGATACCATTCTCTTAGCTGAACAGGTAACAGGGGAAATTCAAATTCATTCTCTTCTCTGGATAAATTTACTTCACTTAAATAGGAGATATTACCACCCCAGACATGACGACTGGCTTCTGTATGTCCTCCACTATTACTGCTAAAAACAGCATTAATTATATTACCCTGGTAAACTCCTACCTCACCCCTGGTTGCAATTACCACTTCAGTAGTGCGAGAATGTTCACTATTTATCCCCTTATAAACAGCATCACTGACTGTATCAAAAAGATCAAAACCATACCTTGCTCTGCGTCTACCCATATTTTCAAGGGCAAAACTCCTTGAGGCCAGAGTTTGAGCCTTTAAAGCCTCCAATGGCCAGCTGGCTGACATTTCTGCCGGTACGGTTGATACCAGATATTCCTGCATATTAACTCTGCTGACTGTCCTGAACTGTGAATTGTCAACTGGAAGTATTTTCATTGTTCCCCTGTACTGACGATCTTCCCAGCCTGCAAAGAAATAACCACTACCATAGGGTATATTATGGAGCATTATACTGGCATTTTCTTCCAGAGGAATAATCTCCAGACTGTAATCACCTGAAAATGACTGTACATGCTGGCCTTCTCTGGCCAGTAAAAAATCTCCCCTTTG
>PWOK01000338.1 GCA_003557445.1 Halanaerobiaceae bacterium | reverse complement strand
AATCCAGTTCCAGACCTCTTTTTTGAGAAATTATCCTTTTCTTTAATAATTCTTTTTGCAGATTTGAATTAAAAACAGTAACCTTATATTCTCCTGTCAGTCCTTTTATAACAGTCTTTACCCCGGTTGTTGATGTTCCATTAAATAATATCAGATGCTTGACCTTTTCTTTTAATAAAGTAATAATTGATGGCCATTGTTCTAAAAAGCAGGGATAAAAACTTTTTCTTTTTGAAATTATCCCGGAAAAAGAGTAATTGGGGTCATTGCTAAAAAGCTTAATTTCACTGCTTTTTAAATGACTCTTATTTTCATGATAGAATTTCAACCATCCTTTTATTATTTTTATATGACTTTCAGGATAATTATCAAAATCTATTGACAAAGTTGGTACACCGAAAAAAACCATAGATGCCATAAACCGGGCCACCTCCTGATCATTCTCCATATTGGTCCAGTAGGCATAATCAGCATGTGCAGCCAGGGGTTTACACCAGGAACGTAATAGTATTAGATGACGGCGTATTTGATCCGGTTGACCGGGAGCATCCTGTCCCCTGTATATATTAGCATATTGTCGGTTACCAATATTGGCATAATTTAACCTGTATTCAATTATTGCCTCCTTTTTTACCTTTCTAATATTCTCCGCAATACCTTCCATGGTCTCACATACTCCCTCACCAATAAATTCCAGATCATGTTTATGTTCTGAATCACAGTTTATTAAAGGAATACGCCCGGTATCCAGAAAATCCACCTTCAGACCATCAGGGTTATATTTTTCCATTAATTTTTTTGCTAAAAATGCAGCCCTTTTTCTAACAGCAGGATTTCTGGGACATAAAGCTTTTTTTTCTCCATTATGCAATAAAGCCATTTTATCATCAGATTTACCCTTTTCAAATTCAAAAGGACTGAACCAGATTAAAACTTTAAGACCCATCTGTTGTAATTTTTTAACAGTCTTCTTTAAACAACTAAATTTTTCTGGATCAGCTTCATAATTTACTCTATCAGTAAACCATCCTGCATCTATCTCAAATGTTTTTATTCCTGCTTCTGAACTCCATTTTGCAAGGCGAAGAACATCTTCTTCATTTTGATTATTTTTCAAAGGATACCAGGTATTGAAAGCCGGTTCAAAACAGGCTTCAGGTATTCTGTAAGTTCTCTTTTTCTTTTTATCATACCATTCAGTAAACTCTTCTACTGTTTTTTTCCAGTTGATTTTTCTAATATCTATATAAATAATTTCTTTAAATTCAGACACAGTGTATGAACCAGATTTTGCTTTTCGGTTCAGTGTTAATTTAACTTTACTTCCTCCATATTCCATATCATATTCTATACTACCTTCACCATTTTGATTTTCCAGACCTAAAAAGCCCCTGTTTTCACCAAATCTATTCTGGACTTCTGCCATAAAAGAAGAATGGTATCCGGCAACCTCCATTTCAGTATGAAAAGGGGTTGTTATATACATATAATGACCAAAATGACCCAGCTGTTCACTATACCATATTCTCTGTATATCTTTAAATGGTAGTTCCAGAATTACTGAAAAACTATTAATTTTAATAGCTTTATTTAACAAACCGGTAATTTTAACTACAGAGATTCCTTCTGTAATATCTATGATATCATATTTAATCTGTTCTTGCCTGGTAATAGAAGGAGAATCTATTATTATTTTGATTTTTAGTCCATTTACAAAAACTGTTTTTTTAATCAACTCGTTTCACTCCTTTAATCCCAGTATTTTTCTCCTTCAATCAGGTTTTCTTTGATAACTTCAGGATCAAGTTCAATACCCAGTCCAGGTTTATCAGGTACCTTTATTTTCCCATTTTTTATTTCAATTTTATTTCTTCCTATATTACGAACAGCATCCTGATGGTGAATACAGGTTTCAGACATCACAAAATTTCTGGTAGATGCTCCAAAGTGTGCAGTAGCCATGTTTTGAATGAGACTACCCACATTATGTGTGGTTAAAGGAATATAAAATAAATCAGCCAGTTCTGCTATTTTGCGTAATCCAGTAATTCCACCGGCAAAAACAATATCAGGCTGAATAACATCAACAGCCCCATTTTTTATAAAAGGTAAAAATTCTCTGGGCAACTCCAGTTTTTCCCCTGTTAATATTCTTACAGGAGAAGCCTCATTTAACCTTCTCCAGCTATCTGAATAATCAACTGGCAGGGGATCCTCAATCCACAGAGGTTTACTGGAAGCAACAGCTTCAGCAAGACTGATAGACCCGGGTAAATCATGTTCATTATGACAGTGAATTATAAAATCTATTTCCGATCCCAGTGCTTCCCTGCAGTTTTCAAAACCTTTTCTAACTAAATCTATTTCTCTTTGAGTTAACATGGGACATCTTTTCCCAACTTCATTTTCTTTATCAGGATAATGATTATTGATCAATCCTAAAAATCCTACTTTTACTGTATGCCATCCCTCTTCTGCCTTTTTAATTTTTTCTGCCCATCGGTAACAGCTTTCTTTATTAAGCAAATCAGCGGGTCCACTATTAATATAAACCGGTATTTCCTCCCGGTATCTACCTGACAATAGTTTTGATACTGGTTTATTAAAATATTTACCTGCTATATCCCAGAGAGCTATATCAATACCACTTATACTAGCAATACAGGGTCTGTAAGCATGCATTAGATTTTTCATTTTTGTATACAATTTATCAATTTCCAGGGGATCAGAACCAATAAGAATTGGTTCTAACTGTTGCAAATGGGCTCTTACCATATCTGAACTGGCTCCTGCTTCACCTATACCAAAAATTCCTGAATTAGTCTCAACTTTTATTAAAGACTGTCCACACATTTTTTTTAACTGCATGGTTTTTACAGCTGTTATTTTTAAATTTTTCATTTTTTATTTCCTTTCAATAATATTATTAAAAACAAAAAAACATTGGTTCTTCCTGTAATTCTTCCTATTATTTTAACAGGAAGAACAAATGTCTTTATCCTTTACTTATTTTAAGGGAGGGGGAGAACCAAGTACTTTTATTTCCCTGATTCTAAATTCATCCTGTGTTAAAGAATTTAATCTTATTTTATCAGTAATTACTAACTCAGAAAATATGATACTTTTTTCTGCTTCATTATT
>PWOK01000353.1 GCA_003557445.1 Halanaerobiaceae bacterium | reverse complement strand
TGTCCCCCTATTTTAATAGATTTATTAATATTATTATATTATAATAATAAGTATTATGCAATTAAAAGGATCTATCATGATTCCACAAATAAAAAAAGAAAGAAGTGATATTATGTCCAAAAAAAAGAATGAAAAACAGGTAGTAGAACTTCTCAAAACCATGAAAGAAGGGGTATCTTATCTGGATAAAAAGTTCTCTCAGGGAAAAGTAGAAGATAAATTGTATATGTTTTTTAATCTTATGGAAGCATTTACAGCAGTTGAAGACACCCTTAACAAATATGGTAAAGTAGAGGTTTTCAAAGAAAAAACAGATGAATTACGAAATGCATTTGATGTAATTACATCTTCATATGAAAAAGATAATCCGGGAGATGTTCGATCATATTTTGTTTTTTCCTTTAAGAAAGCTTTTGATGAATGGTATAAACAGATAATGAAGGAGTATCAATAAAAAAAACATCCTTCTTTTTAAAACTTGAAGGATGTTTTTCCTTACTTTTAATTATTATTAAAATTCATAGGAAACAAGCTCCATATTTTCAAAATGTCCCCATTCACTCCAGTCTCCACCTTCATCATCATGCCACCAGAAACGCATCTGGAATTCACTTTTAACAATTCCCACATAGGGTACAAACCATAATTTTGAGATTTCATGATAGGATTCTGTTTCAATATAATCAAATTCAAAAAACCAGGCAGTGAAAGTTCCTGCTGGTACTTCTACTTCTTCCTCTCTCACTACTGTCATAAATGTATCATCATACATTTCAAAAACCTGATCACCGGTATTTATTGGTGTGTTGATTAAAGTTAATTCATTATCATATATATTTACCTCTTTATCTCCATTATTATAATAAAAGGAACCAATCAATTTATAAGAATTGCCTTCTTTAGAGAAAATATCTCCACTAGTCCATTCACTGGTTTCACCATTCCATTCAGAAACATGCTGGCTTTCAACCTCTATTATTTCTTTTCCATTTTCTACTGTAATATCGGTAACTGTTCTGGTAACTGTTGATTCTTCTTCTTCTTCAAAAGAATAATTATAAATCCACTGATTGTTCTCTTCAAAACCCATAAAATCTTCTGAAAGATCAATGGTGTTTAATAAATCAAGATCACATCCAGAAAGTGTAATAACAAAAATTAAGATAAGTATTAAAAATAATGAACTTTTTTTAAACATAATTAATCACTCCCTCTATAAGTTTTGTTTATAGTGATATTATAATACTAATATCACTAAATAGATATTACCCATTAGTTCTATTTGATGGTGATATTATATTGACAAACATAATATATTATCTTATAATTGATAAGGCTTTAATTATAGAAATAATAATACAGGAAGTGATAACAATTAATCTTGATAAAAAAATAAGATCATCAGTATATTTCTTAATGATAATATTTGCAATCTCTGTTACCATGTTAAGCCCTATGATGCCAGTTATTATGAGAGAATTTAATCTAACAATGTCACAGGGTGGCTTAATTATGACCTTCCAGAGTATTGGAGGTCTTTTTGTAACTTTTTTATTGATTTTTATGGCAGATAGATACAATAAAGCTCTTTTAATTATAGCAGGTTATATTATATTTGTAATAACTTCTTTTGCCATAAGTTTTATATCAATATTTCAGGTTTTATTAATACTATTTTTTCTGTTTGGTATTGGTACCAGGGCAATTGATAATTTAAACAACTCATATTTAGCCGAAAAATATCCGGAGAAAAGAGGTCTTTACCTTAATTTACTGCATGGATTTTTTGGAATTGGTGCCCTGACAGGACCGATTTTTGCCAGTGTTTTAATAAATAGAGGGGTTTACTGGGGAAATATTTTTAGAATCCTGGGTATTTTTTCACTACTGGTATTGATATATTTTATAATTATAACCAGAAGAGATGACAAAAGAAAAAAAAATAATACTAAAAAAGATTTAAATATAAAATTAATACTAAGTAATCCTCAAACCTGGATATTTTCTCTGATGATGTTATTATATGTAGGGAATCAATCTGCTTTAACCACCTGGTTACCAACATATATGGAAGTCTATATAGAAGCACCAACAGTAATTGCTGGTTTATCTTTAACAGCTTTCTGGACAGGTATAATTGTCAGTAGATTTATAGCTATATTATATACAGATCAATATAATAATCTATTTTTAATAAAATGGGGTAATTTAGCCGGGGGAATAATACTAATACTGGCTTTATTTTCAGAAACTCACTGGTTTCTTATAATTGCTTTTTGTCTGGTTGGATTTTTCCCGGGGGCAACTTTTGCCTTAATAATTGACTCTGCTTCAAACTTATTCCCGGAGAATACTGGCACTATAACTTCTTTAATATTCATTGTTCTCAATTTATCAGTTATGTTTTTTCCCTGGTTTGTAGGTTTACTGGCAGATTATTTTACTTTTAAATTTGCTTTTACCTTTATTGGATTTATATTAATATTTATATTTTTTACATCCTTTTTATTTGATATATTTAAAGAGAGCAAAAATAATTAATGTTTTTATTTGTATAATTTGCAGGAAAAAGTCGATTGATGTAGAATTTTTAATATATAAACAATATCTTAATCAAACAGGAGGAAACTAAATGTCTATTTTTTTAAATGATCAACAATTAAATAAAGAATATAAAAAGCTTGATAAAAAAGAACTTATAGCAAAATTACAGAAGGAAATAGGCAGTGATAGGATTATCTATAAAGTTTTTGCTGATAAAGAAGATTATAGCCAGAAATCTTTTTTAAATTCTGACCTGGAGATTAGAGATATTGAGGAATTAAAATTTATTACCAAAAATTTAACTTCATTAATCAAAGAAATTTTAATAAAGTCACAGGAATTTTTACCTGATCTTAAAAATGGTTTTCATGATACAGCCAACCTTTTCACAGCAGGGGATATACATAAAGCCAATATGAAGTATAAAGTTTGTCTGGAAGGACTTGAATGGTATAGTTCGATACTGGTTAACCTGGTTACTTTATTTGACAGTAAAGAAGAATCCAGAATAATTAATAATATTTTAAAGAAATTCAAAAATGTTATGAATAACCTGATGAAAGCATATAAAAGGAATGATTTATCTTATGCAGCAGATATTATGGATCTTGAAAT
>PWOK01000138.1 GCA_003557445.1 Halanaerobiaceae bacterium | reverse complement strand
TAAATTTTTCACTCTGTCTTTCATAATCCATAGATTCTCTATATAAGCTTAATCCCAGAGATGCATCACTACTATAAAACTTTGGTTCAAAGAAATTAAGGGCAATATCACTTATACCACCCCCACCAAATTCTAAATTAAAACTCATATCCTGTCCATATCCAAAAAAATTCTGTTCCTGAAGCTCTATTCTTCCAATCCAGCCACTCCTGGAACTATATCCTCCACCAAAATTAACAGAACCTGTGCTCCTTTCGACTACTTCTATGATAAGTTGTATTTCATTGGGTTTTTCAAGTATCTCAAAATCAGGATTAATTGTTTCAAAATAATTTAGCATATATAAATTCTGTAAATTTTGCTGTATTTTATTAAAAGTTATGAATTGACCTTTCTCATATTCAATTTCTCTTATTATTACAAACTCCCTTGTCTTTTCATTACCTGTTATTTTTACCTCATTTAATCTGCCTGCAGCAACCGGTATTGTTATAATTCCATCAAGACCAATATCATTATTATCAATATCAATAAATAACAAACCTTCACCAAAGCTATAAACAGGAATATATCCTTTGTTTCTAAGATCTGAATCTATATTCCATAATCCATCCTGAAAATCATTCATATTAAGAACATCACCTTTATTAATTCCCAGTAACTCAAGAAGTTGCTCTCGTTCAAAAGGATAATCTCCAGCAAATTTTATTTCCTCTACAACAGGGGCTTCCAGTACATTTATCACCAGATTTATACCAGCATTATAATCTTTATCCCTAATATTAACATTCTGAAAATATCCCATATCATATATAGCCTGTAAATCCTGCTGTAGTCTTGCTGTATTAAAATAATCACCTTTTTGTGTTTCCATAACACCTATTATCTTCTCAGCAGGAATATTTTCATTACCGTTAATAGTAATTTTTTCAATAACCTGTGTATTATTAAAGGCTTCTGCCTCTGCAAATATTGCTATAAACAAAATAATTATCAGGACATAAGTCGTTATTTTATACATTAATTTCCTCCCTCTAATCTGTTAAAAATCCAGTGAAGTTTCCAGGAGTATTCTGTATTCTCCATCATCTCTCCAGCTACCATCAAAATAGGTTCCATCTCTCAATCTATATTTAAAAGAAATTTCATCATCTCTATCTCTAGGAGTCAATTGACTGCTGTATTCCAGATATAATCGTTCAGTAATTCTTTTGCCAAGATATACATTTAAGCGGCTCTCAAGACCTATATCATATGTGTCTATCTCTATTCTATCAAGTCTGAAAAACTCCTGTATATTCCTGCCAACATGCTCAACAAAATCCATCTGAAATGTTTCCTGTAAAAATCTAATAAACTCTCTGCTTGCCAGATCTATTAAATTAACATCTTCTCCAGAAATTAATTCACCCAATGCTCCCCTTTTTGCCAGAAGGTTAAAAATTTCTTCATCCGGTAATCTGGGTTGAGAATCAAAGGTAATAAATTCTGCCCCTTCATCAATTCTGGTAAAATTCTCAGCTGAACCATCAACTCTAACTATAATTCTGGTTCCATCTACAATGGTTGCTGCACTGGCATGGATCTGAGGAATATAACCCTGGTAACTGTGAAAAATTGCTCTTGCCCTTTCCAGCATAAATTTATTATTGTAAAAATCAAAAGTACCCTGGGTACTATTTAGTTCACCCTCCAGTTTAAATTCTTTATTCTCATAAATAAGCCTTAAATGGCCCTCCTGTATTAAAATATTTACCCGATCATTACTCTGAAAATAAACATTTTGCCCGGGATAAAGTATGACATTTAGTTCCGGTTCAAAAGCAGAAGATTCACCCTCTGTTCTCGGCCATCTAAATGGTGTTCTAACTGTAAAATTATGAGTAAGGGCTTCTCCTGAAATATAAGGTTGATAAAATGCTCCAGTGATTCTAATTTCAGTATTTAACTGTCCTTGATAGGAACCATGGTCAAGAGGTATATTATTACCTTTTAACTCTATATTCCAGAAATTATCTAAATCAAAAAGGTTTATATTACCAGCAATTTCAACTGGCTCATTACCATATATTCCTTCTAAATTGCTGATATTAACCGTTTGCCCTGAAAAAACCAGGTCTCCTTCTAAAAGATTGACTTTTGCTGGTAATCCAACCTCCATATCCTGACCTGATATAAATAAATTTCCATCAAGTTCAGGTTCTTCAAATGTTCCCTTTAAACTAACCCTGCCCTGTAGATAACCATCAACTCCCTGCATTGTATATTCAGTACTTAATAAATCCAGTCTCAATCTATCTATATCCAGAACTACATCCAGAATATTTTGCTCTTCCAGCAAAATATCACCATCTATCGTAACTTTGTTATCATCAGGCAAATTAATATTCTGTTTAATAGATAACATCTTTCCTTCTTCCATTTTTATATTTCCAGTAATATTTACTTTTTCAAATCCTTCAATATTGAATTCGCCAATACTGGTATCAAAATTAAAGAAAATATTATTAATATCACCTGTTATATCTCCATCAATTTCGGTCTTTCCATAAATATCAATTTCCTGTCCGGCAGATGTTAAAAGGGTGCTGACACAGATATTTCTACCCTTCACTTTTAAATCAATTTTATCTGAAATCACTCCCTTTATATTAATATCTCCTTTTAATTCCTCATTGCTATATGCTGCTATATCCACCTCTGAATGAAGGTCTCCTATATTACCTCTTACTTTTACTTCCCCCATTAAAGAATAATCAAAATCAAAAGGTAAATCAATATTAAACATATCAAGTAAAGGTTTAACTTTTCCCTTTTCTGTTTTTATTGCAAGATTTAATTCAGGTTTACTATCAATTGTAAATATGTCTCCATTAATCACATATTCCCCCTGAACTAACTGCCATTTAATATCATTTAAAACCAGATTACCATCTTTATACTCACCATAACCACTAAATTCTTCTAAATATCTATCCTTATATGCAAAATTAATTGTTTCTATTTTTGTTAATATATGAGGATCAAAAATATCCCCTTTTATTTCTCCTATTAAATTAGTCCTTCCACTTATACCTTCAACAAGTTTCAGCTCTTCCAGGGCCAGATTGTTTATTTCAAAATTAATATCCAGCTCATTTTTATCAATAAAAAACTGACCCCCTGCCTGTAAAG
>PWOK01000337.1 GCA_003557445.1 Halanaerobiaceae bacterium | reverse complement strand
TGGCACTGTTTAAAAATGATGCAGTAAATAAATTTCTAAAAGAAAATCAATCTGATATATTATACAAGATTAAACTGGCAGGAAAAGAAGCTTATTTATACTTTTTGTTTGAACATAAAAGTTATAGATCCTATAAAATATCAATACAGTTATTAAAATACCTGGCAATGATCTGGGAATTATTATGGCAGCAAAAAGAAAGAGGAAACAAATTACCAGTAATTATACCGATTGTTTTTTATCATGGTGAAAACAAATGGAATATTTCTTTGAAATTGTCTGATTTATTCAAAGAATTTCCTGTTGAGGTTAAACCCTATTTTCCTGAATTTGAATATATAATATACGATTTTTCTCCTTATGATGATCCAGTAATTAAGGGAAGTTTAAAATTAATATTGTTTTTAGAATTATTAAGTTATGCCGGGACAGCTGAGTTTGTTGAAAGACTTGAAGATTTTTTAAAGAAGATAAAAAAATTAGATGATACTGAAAATACTAATGAATTTATCCAGTCTGCAATAAAATATTTAATGAATGTAAATGAACATATTGATTATAAAGATTTAAAAGAAAAAAGCAAAAAAATCATCCCTGAAAGGAGCGATGAAATAATGACAATTGCTGAAAAGTTGAGAAAAGAAGGAATGAAAGAAGGCAAAAAAGAAGGATTGAAAGAAGGAAAAAGAGAAGAACTTATTGAAACTGTAGTTATTCAGCTTGAAAACAAATTCAATTTGAAACTTTCTGATGAGTTAATTAAAAAAATAAAAAAAGCAGATACAGAGGATTTAATTACTATCAGAAATAACATATTTGAAATTGAAAGTATAGAAGAAGTTAAGAAAATATTATAATTGATAATAAAAAGGAGATACTGGTTACTGTTCATGATATCAGATCATATTTGGTTCTAACTGATTCAGGAGGTATCCAGGAAGAAGCACCGGGCCTGGGTAAACCGGTACTGGTTTTAAGGAATATAACAGAAAGACCGGAAGCCATTGAAGCAGGAACAGTAAAACTGGTAGGTACAGATAGAGAAAAGATCATTTCAGAGAGTAGATCTGATTTGAGGTGTGTGAATCATAAAATTATTAAAAGAAATATATCATAAGGAAAACTTAAATGTAGAAGGGAAAACCATAACTCGTGAAGCTGTCAGAGGAATTATTATAGATAATGATATGATTCTTATGATTTATTCGGAGCAAAATGGAGATTATAAATTTCCTGGTGGTGGAATAGAAAATGATGAAACACATGAAGAAGCTTTGATTAGAGAAGTACAGGAAGAGTGTGGTTCTTTTGTTTCAGTTGTTGAGACAGAAATTGGTAAAGTAATAGAATATAATAAACCTGTGGAAAAGGAATATGATTTATTTAAAATGACGTCTTATTATTATTTATGTAGAATAAAAGAAGATTACTGTGAATTAAATTTAGATCAATATGAAAAAGACCTGGGATTTAAACCTGTATGGATACAGATTGAAGAAGCAATTCAAAGAAATAAATTGATTATTACTTCTAATGATCGAGAGGCACCTAGATGGACTGGAAGAGATACTTTTGTTTTAGAATATGTACTGGATAAGCTGAAAAAATCTAATATATAATATTTTTAAAGAACACCACACTACGATCATATAACAGCAAGGTTTCCGATTCCACTACTGGCATCGTTTCATCCAAATTCATTCACCAAGCGCTGTCTCGTTAAGGCTCATGAACATCATTAAATGAATGTAAATGAATCTATTGATTATAATGATTTAAGAGAAAAAAGCAAAAAAATCATCCCTGAAAGGAGCGATGAAATAATGACAATTGCTGAAAAGTTGAAAAAAGAAGGTATGAAAGAAGGTATGAAAGAAGGAAAAAGAGAAGAGCTTATTGAAACTGTTGTTACTTTACTTGAAAATAAATTCAATCAGAAACTTTCTGATGAGTTAATTAAAACAATAAAAAATGCAGATACAGAGGATTTAGTGACTATTAGAAATAATATATTTGATATTGAAAGTATAGATGAAGTTAAGAAAATAATTAAATAAAAATACTATGTATGAGATGTTAATTAAAAGGAAGGATTAAAATGGTTAATTTCAATAAAAAAGAAAGAAAGATATTACGTGAACTAACAAATTTAGCTCATGAACGAGAATTAAAGTCAGAATTAAAAAAATAAAAAAACGAATTTAGTGAGTGGGAAAAAGGAAATATAAATTCTTTTGAATTGAATCATAAAGTTCATGTGTTCCATAATGGTGTATCTCAAGAGTTGTATAAAAAATATGATGGCATGGATCCAGATATTATAGTGGGATGGGCAATTGCAAATGAGATATTAAAAGAAAAGGAAGTAGAAGGAAAACTGGTAAAAAAGTTAAAACCAATAATTGAAAGATATAAATAAGTATAATTGAACCCCCGTCTTTTCGAAGAGAATAATATTCATATTATATAGGAAAAAAGTGGTGCTGAATTTTAAGAGATACAACAGATAGACCGGAAGTATTGAAGCAGGAACAGTTAAACTGGTAGGTACAGATAGAGAAAAAAATCATTGCAGAGAGTAATAATCTATTACAGGATGATAATGAATATGAAAAAATGGCCAATGCAGTTAATCCTTATGGTGATGGTAAAGCCAGTGAAAGGATTATTAGTTCTTTGTTAAAGATGTTTGGATTGAAGGATGAAGAGGTGGATGAGTTTAGTTTTTGAGATATTTAAGCTGATAAAAAATTAAATATAATTTTTTATTTTAAATCTCTATGGCTTAAGGTTGTAGAGATTTTGTATTTTTATATAATTATAAAATTCACTCATTACAGAGGATGTTAAACTTTCAGTAATATAATAAAAGTTGTAAAACAGAATAAATGCTGTTTTACCGGGGTTTCTTACTTCATACGTAACAAAATACTACAGTATAAAAATACAAATAAGTAATTCAGAAATAATTAGATTTATTATTCAAGGTAAAAGAATTAAAACCAGAATATTATTACATGGTTTAAAAAATATAAATCAGGTAGAACCCTTGCTATATTCAGTTATGATAACAAAAAAACACAAAAAGGAAAATAATTCTTGACAAAAGCAAACGTATGTATTATAATATAAATAAATTAAATTTTCTAAAATAAAAATAATATGTTATAATAAGGGT
>PWOK01000001.1 GCA_003557445.1 Halanaerobiaceae bacterium | reverse complement strand
TTCCTTTGTTCCACTCTGACACCGGTGACAAATAACCAACCACCCGGGAATAAACCTCACACTTTTGCTTTTTAGCCATTTTTATCACCTTCCCGTTTTTAAGTATATATTATTAATTCTACAAAACCTATGGGTATTCCTGCTTTTAATTTCTGATTTCTACTTTTTTGATATATTTTTTTGCAATTTGCCTGAATTTATCTAAATCTTTATCAGGAAACCTATTAATCTGCTCAAATTCTTTTTTATATGTTTTTTCAGATCGAAAATTCTGGATAACATATTTATCTGCACCTTTTAAAAATTGAGCGATTTTTTCAACCTGTGTTTCACTATGAAAGCCGGGAACTACTGTAGTCCTGAACTCATATTTTAGATTAGAGTTCATTATTAGTTTAATACTTTTTTTTATATTATCCAGTTCCCTTTTCCGGCATTCAGAGGTGATTTTTTGATATTCTTTAAAATCATTTTTTATATCCATGGCTATATAATCTATCAGGTTGTCACTGATAAGTTTTTCAAGTACTGAATAACAGGTACCATTGGTATCTACTTTAACTTTTAGATTCTTATTTTTAATTTTTTTTATGAAATCAATAATATCTTTTTGTAATAATGGTTCACCACCTGTAATGACAACACCATCAATAACTTTTTTTCTTTGATCTAAAAAATCCCAGAAATAATTTAAATCCATATATTCCCCATCTTTATCAACTGCAATTAATTCAGGGTTATGACAGTATCCACAGTTAAAATTGCAACCCTGAGTAAAGACCACAGTAGATATTTTTTCTGGAAAATCAATTAAACTGGTTTTCCTTAGACCGGCAATCTGTACCATAATTTCACCTTTATTCTTCAACTTCACATTTAGGACA
The DNA here is from genome assembly GCA_003557445.1 of Halanaerobiaceae bacterium. The sequence continues at coordinate 11,567 of PWOK01000001.1, read as the reverse complement.
ATAATAATGTTCCCCTACCAGATAACCATGAACCGGGCAAATACTAAAAGTCGGGGTAATTGTATAATAGGGTAATCCATAATTTTCAGCAATACGTTTGACCAGCAGTTTTGTACTATTAATATCTGGAAGTCTTTCTCCTAAAAATCCGTGTAATACAGTACCTCCAGTATACATCTGCTGAAGATCATCCTGTAGATCAAGGGCAGTAAAAATATCATCAGTATAACCAACAGGTAAATGTGTTGAGTTTGTATAATAGGGAGCAGCATCTTCATTTTTAACTTTATGTTCATTGGCAACCATTATATTGCTGCCAAATTTCTCTTTATCAATTTTAGCCAGCCTGTACCCGGTACTTTCGGCCGGAGTTGCTTCCAGGTTATAAAGATTATCGGTTTCTTCCTGATATTCAAGGAGTTTATCTCTCATTTTTCTCATAATTTTAAAGGCAAACTCTCTTCCCTCAGAAGAAGCAATATTTTTACCCATAAAATTAACCAGGGCTTCATTCATACCATTTATTCCGATTGTATTAAAATGATTTTTCCAGTATTCATCAAATCTTTCCTTAACACTTCTTAAATAAAATTTGGCATATGGGAATAAACCCTGTGCTGTTAGGTTTTCAAGTACTTTCCTTTTTGTTTCCAGACTAACCCGGGCTACATCCATTAATTTAAATGATCGTTCTATAAAATCTTCTTCACTTTCAGCAAGATAACCTATCCGGGCCATGTTTATAGTGACCACACCAATAGAACCGGTCATGGGGTTAGCACCAAAAAGACCTCCTCCACGTTTGCGTAATTCACGGTTGTCCAGGCGCAGCCGGCAATTATGTGTTAATATTCCTGAAGTACCAACAGTAAATAATGGTTCTTCATTTTCTACTTCAAAACAATAAGCTGTAGAACCCGATATTTCTTCTATAGATTCTATTTTTACCCAGAGTTTTTTTTCTTTTTTGAACCAGGTATCTCCATAATTCCCTCTATTTAATTGATAAACTAAAACCGCATAATTTGGTTCTGTACCCAGACGGCCTTCTCTTTCATCAATATAAATACTTGTTGTTGTTCCTAAGGTAGCAGCCAGCATATTCAGTGTTTCTACCATTCTTTTTGATGAAGTATATATTCTGTTTCTATTACCACCATCAGTGGCATAATGACCTGCAATTACACCTTCTCTGAATTCTGTGCTCATATCAAACAAACGAGCTTTGTAATGTTTCTTTCTTTTTTTACCTTTTACAAAATCCCGGCACAGACCAACTGCAGCTTTAGAATGTATTTTTAAAGATAATAATTCTTTTCCCGGGGTTTCATTGATTGAATAATGGGCACCAAAATAGTCTTCTGCAATTTGAATAAGTTTCCGGGCTAATTTATCTTTATCACTTTTATTTAAAGAAAATACTACCGTATTATCCCCATCAAAAGAGCCATCTCCCGCATAGGAGCCCACAAAAAAACCAAGATCTTCACTTCCCCCTTTACCTTCATAAGTATTCAAACTATAAGGAAGGTAATCACCTGAATTTAATTGTTCTCCATTAAGGACTTTTATATCTTCTTCCCTGTTTTTCAGAACATAATTCATATGGCTTTTGCTCATTTTTATAGTATGTCCATTTTCCAGAGTAACTTTAATCATTTCCTGGTTTTCAAATTTATTAAATTTACCTCTGACAAAATGACCATCAGCAAAAATTTCATATTGATCATGATTGCTATTACCCTCATATATATTACGGATACTTGAATATTCGAGATTACGACCCCTGCTGGATTTAATTAAAACTTTTTCATCTCCTGCAAGAGGACACATAGATCTGGCATCTTCAGGATCCATATCTGAATTAATAAAATTACTGAAATAAGGTATACCATATTTAGCTGTCATCTCCCAGACCGGATCTAAAACAGGATTGTCCCATTCAAAATTAGAAGTAATATTATAAGTAGGGATGGGGAAGGAAAAAACTCTTCCCTTGGCATCTCCTTCCTGCATCAATTCAGCAAAAGCACGGTTAAACATATCCATTTCTTTCTGGAATTCTCCATATGTTCTATCCTATGTTTCTCCACCAATTATTACCGGTTGATCTTTCATAAACTCAGGTATATTTAAATCCATAGTTATATTTGTAAAAGGTGTCTGAAATCCAACCCTTGTGGGTACATTCATATTAAACAAAAATTCCTGCATGGCCTGTTTTACTTCTTCATAATCTAAATTATCATAGGCAATAAAGGGAGCAAGGTATGTATCAAAATTAGAAAAGGCCATTGCTCCTGCAGCTTCACCCTGAAGTGTAAAAAAGAAATTAACTATTTGACCCAGTGCTGTTTTCAAATGTTTGGGAGGTTTACTTTCAATCTTGGTAGGTACACCTCTGAAACCGGTCAAAAGCAAATCCTGTAAATCCCAGCCACAACAGTAAACACTCAAATTACCCAGATCATGAATATGAAAATCTCCTGAATTATGTCTGTTTCTTACTTCTTTTGAGTATATCTCCTGTAACCAGTATTGAGCCGTTATTTCGGAGGCTATAAAATTATTTAATCCCTGTAATGAATAACCCATATTACTGTTTTCATTTACTTTCCAGTCATCCATTTTTAGGTAACTATTCATAGAATCCAGGGCATCATTAAATAATCTTCTAGTATCCCTAATTTTCTTTTGCTGTTCACGGTAAAGAATATATGCTTTAGCTACTTCTGCATAGCCTTTTTCTATTAATACTTTTTCCACCAGATCCTGAATCTGTTCTACATCAGGTATACCACTATCTCCATTTTTGAAAAAAATATTTAAATATGATAAAACCTGCTGGGTAACCTCTTCTCCTATTGTTTCATCATCCAGACCCACTGCATTACAGGCTTTAAGAACAGCATTTTTTATTTTATTACTATCAAAAGGAACCTTGCTTCCGTCTCTTTTAATTATATATTTGATAGACATTATATACCTCCTGTACCCGCACATACGTATTCTTGTTTTTTTTTGTTTTATTTGTATATATTAATATTTATCCCCTACTGGGAACAAAAATTAACCCTATTATTACCATTATTACTCCTATGTATATTGTGCGAATATTGACTACAGAATAACCAATACCCCCAAGTACAAGCAAAAAACCAATGATTTTCCTTAAAGCTATATTTTTTTTCCACATTCTTTTTAAATCCTTTAAATTCATTTATACCCCTCCATTTTTATTAGTTTTATTATAATTATAATAACATATCTTCTGTAAAATAACAATAAATATTTAAGAGTATTTTGTTATATTTTTAAAGCTAAATATTATAAACACTGTTAAATCAAGGTTTTTATTAGTTATAGTTATTATTATTAATTATTATTTTTTCCAGCCCTCTTCTCCTATAAGGGACACAAACCTCACTCCACCAAGATTACTTTTTTTTATTTTCCCATCTTTATATTTTGCTTTAATCAATCTTTGAAATAATTTATTACCAACAGGAATTACAATTATGCCTCCCTCCTCCAGCTGTTCAATTAAACTCTCCGGTATTTCTGGGGCAGCAGCACTGACCATAATACCAGAAAAAGGTGCTTTTTCAGGCCAGCCTTTAGTACCATCAGCCACTTTCACCTCTATATTGTTATACTTTAGCCTATCATATAATTTTTCAGCTTTATCAGCCAGTTTTTTTATCCTTTCAACAGTATATACTTTTTTTACAATCCTTGATAAAACTGCTGCTGCATAACCTGTTCCCGTTCCTATTTCAAGTATAATATCATTTTCTTCAGGTTCCAGTTCCTCAATCATCTCAGCAACAATATAGGGCTGACTAATAGTCTGGCCATTTCCAACCGGTAAAGGCCTATCTTCATAAGACCTTTCCCTTAATTTTTCCGGTACAAATATATGCCGGGGAACAGCTAAGAAAGCCTCAATAATCTTCTCATTTTTTATACCCCTTCTGATTATCTGTTTTTCAACCATGTTTTTTCTCTTTTTTTTATATTTGCTACTTTCTTCTTTCATTATTAATCACCACCTCATGATTTTTAATTAACATCCTTATTAATTGTTGAATAGAATAAATAAAAAACAGGATGGTATTCTTTATGAAAAAAAGATCACCTTTTAGAAAAAAGGTTACTGGCCTTAAAAAGAAAGTTCCTTTGAGCAGTGGTAAACTAACTCAATATATAAACCTGGATAATGCTGCAACCACCCCTCCTTTAAAATCAGTCATGAAAGCAATAAATGAATTTTCACCATGGTATTCTTCCATTCACAGAGGGAAAGGTTATAAATCAAGGCTGTCTACCAATCTTTATGAACAAACCAGAAAAACTGTTACCAATTTTGTTAATGCTGGAGAAAAAAATAATGTTATTATCTTTACAAGTAATACAACAGCAGCTATAAATAAACTTTCCTACCGGCTCTGCCAATCAGATAAGAAATCAATTGTTTTAACCACTAAAATGGAGCATCATTCAAATGACCTGCCCTGGCGTAATAATTTCCAGCTGAAACATATCAATTTAACTCCTGCAGGTAGATTGTCAATATATGACCTTGAAAGAAAATTAAACAAATATAAAAGCAGAGTTAAACTTGTAACTGTCACCGGTGCTTCCAATGTTACCGGATTTATTAATCCTGTCTATAAAATAGCCCGGCTGGCACATAAATATAAAGCAGAAATTCTGGTTGATGGTGCCCAATCAATCCCCCATCTACCTTTTGATATGAAACCTTTTAACTCTCCTGAACATATCGATTATCTTGTTTTTTCTGCACATAAAATGTATGCCCCTTTTGGTACCGGGGTACTTATAGGTCCCAGAAAAACCTTTAAAAAAGGAATTCCTGAATACAGTGGTGGTGGTACAGTCAAGATGGTAACCCCTTCACAGGTTAAATGGGCCCGGCCACCTGAAAAGGAAGAAGCAGGTTCTCCCAATGTAATGGGAGTAATTGCTCTTGATCAGGCTCTTAAAAGCCTTGATAAAATGGGTATGAAAAAAATTAAAAAATACGAAAAAGAATTGACAGCTTATACAGTTCAAAAATTATATGAAGTTTCCAATATAAAAATATATACCCCTCCTGTATTAAAAAACCAGATTTCAATTATTCCCTTTAATATAAAAGGATTTTCTCATAAAAGAACAGCAGAAATACTGGCCAGCAAGAAAGGTATAGCAGTTCGAAATGGTTGTTTTTGTGCCCAGCCCTATATACAGGAAATAATGAATATATCAGAAAATGAAATCAAAAAAAGATTACAAAAACCTGAACTCTCCCACCCGGGCCTGGTTCGTATCAGTCTGGGCATGTATAATACAGTTAGTGAAATTGATTATTTGATTGAATCACTTAAAGATATCTGCAAATTCAGATAATATTCTATTAACTATTCTCTGACTGGCCTTACCATCTCCATAAGGATTTGCTGATCCAGACATTTTTTCATATTGTTTTTTATTATTTAACAATTTACCTGTTTCCTTAATAATATTATTTTTATCAGTTCCGGCAATTTTTACAGTACCTGATATAACAGCTTCTCTGCGTTCTGTACTATTTCTTAAAACAAGAACAGGTCTTCCCAGGGAAGGGGCTTCTTCCTGAAGACCTCCTGAATCAGTTAATACCAGATAGGATTTTGCCATAAGGTTAGCGAAAGTTTGATATTGTAGAGGTTTTATTAAATGTATTTTTTTATTACCATCCAGTATATCATAAACTATCTTTTTTACTTCAGGATTTAAATGTACTGGAAAAACTATTTCAACATCTGTATATTTTTTTACTATCTCTCTGGCAGCTTTACATATATTAATTAATGGTTGCCCAATATTTTCTCTACGGTGAGCTGTTAATAAGATAATTTTCTTTTCCCTGAAATTTAATTTCTGTAATATTGAATTCTTAAATTTAAATTGGTCAGTAACTACTGAATGCAGAGCATCAATTACTGTATTACCGGTAACCATTATCTTCTCTGGTGAAATGTTTTCTTTTTCAAGGGCTCTGCGGTTATCTTCTGTAGGAGCAAAATATAAATCTGCAAGAACATCTGTTAAATGCCTGTTTATTTCTTCTGGAAAAGGAGAATATTTATTATAAGTTCTTAAACCTGCCTCCAGATGACCTATTCTTATTTTTTGATAATAGGCTGCAAGTGATGCCACAAATGTAGTTGATGTATCACCCTGTACAAGTATTAAATCAGGTTTTTCTGATTTATATATTTTTTCCAGTCCCTGAAGAACTTTTGTTGTTATTAGAAAAAGAGATTGCTTTTTTTCCATGATATCAAGATCATGGTCAGGTGATATTTTAAATAACTCCAGCACCTGATCTAACATAGACCGGTGCTGTGCTGTAACTGTTACTACACTTTTTATGTTTTTTTCTTTATCCATTTCTTTTATGACTGGAGCCATTTTTATAGCTTCAGGTCTTGTTCCAAAAATAGTCATAACTTTTATCTTTGACATTTTATCATCCATTCCCGTCTAATTCACGTTCCTGTTACTGTTGAAGAATCATTAGCTCCACCATTAAATCCTGCACCTGTTATGACAAAAACAGTCTCAGATAATGTGGTATCAATAACCTCCAGAACATCTTTTGCTTTGATTTGTCTTTTCAAATCTTCATCCTCTAATTGTAACCATTCAGGTACCCGAATTTCTTCAACTTTTTTAAGTTCTTTTTTATATTTTCTAAAAGTTCCTCTTTTGAAATCTGGATGCAATATTATAAAAGGTAGTTCCTCTAAGAATAAATTAAATCCTTCGACAGGATCTGTTTTTATGGTTGTTTCAAGATTTTCTTTCTTTTTATCAAGAATTTCTTCTATTTCATTTTTTAAATAAAAACCGGTATTTGATAAAACAGGAACTGTGGTCCTTTTTATAAGCCTTCCACTACCAATAATTAGAAGAAATACTGCCATGCCAACAAAAACTTGATTGGTTCTAACAATTCCAAAAAACAATAAAATTGCTCCCGGTATATAAAAAATCAGGCTGGAAAGTGCCATTCTTTTTTTTATCTGAATATTGGCAGCTGATACATATTTTTTGCCTTTTAAATATACTTCAATTCCTTTAATAACCTGTCCTAAAATACATTCTTCCTTAAAGAATTTTTTCAGCTGTGGCTGTTTTCGTAAACCTTCTAATAAAAGCTTTTGTTCTTCAGGTAAACCTTTACTGTTAACTATAAAGGCTTTAATTTTACTTATTTTCAGGCCCAGTAATCCCTCTTTTATTTTACCAGTTAATTTAATTTTTCCCTTTCTGGCCAGTTGTAATATTTGAGCAGCAGCAGTCTTTTTGTTTTTATTGCTATCACTATAAATAATTGTTCCCATCTGCAGCAAAGATAATCCTTCTGCTTTAATTGGTACGGGTGATGGTTCTCTTTTATTTGCAAAAGCACCTGACAAATCATATATTAACACTAAAATTCCTGCTATAATACCAATTAGTACAGGCCAGAAATATAAATTAATGATTGAAGTATACAAGATTTTATCCTCCCTGCTTTAAATAACAAGATAATAGTCTATAATATATATTTCTATATTAATTCCTGCTTTCCTTTGTTTTTAATAATAAAATTTTAAAAAGTCAAATTAATTATTTATTTACTGTTCTTTATTCAAATTATAAATAAACAAACCAGCTGACAGTATAATAATGGTGATTCCTATTAAAAAATTTATATTGATTATTGTAAAAATGCCAAGAACTATTAACATAAGAGAAGAAGACCAGTCTGATCTTTCCATATATTATTCCTCCCTGATTTTGAGATTATTACTGATTATTTTTTTCATCAAAAATTAATTTTTTGGTTATTTTCCTTTTTAAGATAAGTGGGTTTGTTTTTACAAATTAAAAATCCTATTAATAAAAATACAAGCCCTATTATAGTAAACCATAATGGTTGAAACTGGTGTGCTTCTTCAACTTTTTCTAAAGAATAACCACTCATATCGAAATAATGTAAAGCAAGTAAAGATAAAAAATTATTAACAGCATGAGCAAAGATGACCAGTGGTAATGACCTATATTTCCAGTAAAGCCAGCCTAAAATTAATCCTATAAAAAAGGCGGTAATTCCCTGTTGAATATTCAAATGAACAATCCCAAATAATAGAGCTGAAAAAAATATTGCAAATTTATCTCCATAATTTTTTAATAATCCCTTTAAGATTACACCTCTAAATATTATTTCCTCCAGAACAGAGGGAAATAATACTATTATAATAAATCCTGTAATTAAATTAATGTCCAGTAAAAATGAAAAAAGTTCTTCATATATGGAATCATCCATAACTAAATCCAAATAATTCAATATTTCAGATAGGACTATTGAAGAACCAATTATTAAAAAAACAGTTCCCAGATAAGTCTTGAAATAATTAACCCCTTCTTGCATTAAGTTAATAAATCTATCACCTGTTTTTTTTAATAAAATATAAGCAATAAACAGATTACCGGCAGCAATTCCAACCATAAGTAATACATCAATATTTTCCAATCCAGTTAATATTATAAATGTTGCAACAGCAATACCTACAATTATTTGAATCACAAAAACAGAAATAGTTATGCCAATACTATGTAAAACACCGGGAAATACAGGTTCTTTTTTTGTTTCAGATTTTTCTTCAGTCATTTTTTCCTCCTTTTAAAACACTGGTGTATCTTGATTATAACATTAATCATCTTTGTTTTTCAAGAATGATTAATGTTATTACACAAAAAAAAAGGGGGGAATCCCCCTTTTTCCAGGATAATTATTTTATTATAATCTGTTCCTGTATAATATTTTGAGCTTCAACTATTAAGTCTTTTAATTGATTATACTCGTCAACCTCAATTTGTACTCGATCAACAGTAAAATCAAGTAATATTTCAATTACATCTTCTTTTTCTTCATATTCAACATGTACTGAGCCAACATTTTTCTCAATTTTTTTATTTTCAGGAAGGTATTCAACATCAAATCCTTCAGGCACTTTAATATTTATCGATCTTTTAAAATTAAATTTGAATCCAGTATATAAGGGATAATTCCTTGTTTCTGTAGGAGCAATCTGTGATAAATGCATACCAATTCTGAAGGGCCTTATTGATAACTGATCACCCAGGCTTCTGGCAAAATTGTTTACCTTTACAACAGCTGAAAGAGAGAATGGTACTTCCAGATCAGATACACCTTTTATCTCATAATCAATAAGATCAAAGCTGGTGAATGCATTTGATAGAATTTGATTTAAAACCATTTCCCTTTGCTGTTGATTAAACTGTCTGAAAAGATTTTTGTTAACCGAACTATAATATCCTGTGCTCAACCATTCAATCTCAACTTTAGCATTACCTTCTTCATCAAGTTCTACATCATAATTAAAGGTTTCATTATTATCTTGAGATGAGTAAACTGGTGTTTCTTTTAATTCACTTTTAAAGGGTAGAAAAACCTCTTTTCCCTGATTTACATATAATAAATCTCCATAGAGAGATAAATCATCTGTAGGATCAAGGTATAGATCCTGTTCTGGAAGATATACTATCATATGATTAAAGTGACCCATTGAAACTATCTCCAGATCAGGATAATAATACATATTGATTAATACAGGTTCAGCTTCAACCCCTATTTCTTCAAGCATCGCAATCAACAAAAATGATTTATCTTTACAGTCACCATATTTGTTGGCAAGAACCTCTGTTGCATTATATGGTACATAACTACCATCTCCAAATTCAAGCCCTACATACCTTATATCAAGAGCAACAAAATTGAAAATATTTTTGATTTTTTCTTCTATATCTTCAGTATCTGCAATCAGTTCTTCAACTTTTTCTTTTAGATTATCATCTTTATCAATCCGGTCTTCACTTAATTTTTGATACCAGCTACTAATCTTCTCCCAGGAATCAAGACTGGAAATATTAACATAAGAAAAAATATTCCTCAGGGGAGGCATTCCACTTTCTGTAATCACCGGTTCAACTTTTTCCTGCTGCCATTCATAGATCCTGACATTATCTTTTTCAGTTATTTCTGGAGATATCTCCATTCTTTCATTCTTGTATTGAATTTCCTTATCCAGAGGTGTTTTTACTTTTAGACTGATATTTTCCATTGGCTCCCTATCCTGAAAACCAGCTGAAAGCCAGAATTCATCTTCCATAATTGGTTCTTTTATTTCTCTTTTGTAATTAATTATAATTATAGATCCTTCTTCCAGAGCAGGCATATTAAGAACTTTATCTCTCACATCTGAATATATATTTACCTGGCTCAGTTCAGGTGGAGTAATGATATTAATAGCATCCTCTTTAACCTCAACCTCTTCTCCTTCAGGGGTTATTGTTTTTGCTTTATGTATTTTGATTTCTTCCCTTTCTTCATTAAATCTTATATCTCTTTCTCCAAATCTATCAATTCCCCGTTCATTAAATACCTTAATTACCTGAAATACTTCAATAAAATATTCTTCACCTGTATAATCTGCAGTAATTTCATTATTTAAAATAACTGCTCCTGCATCAGGATAATCCTCCTGTATGGGTGCCTCCTCAATCAGAGTTTCTATATCAGGACCTGCACTCACTATGACAGAGCTACAAAGAAAAAACAAAAGCATAAATATACATATGTACTTTTTTTTAAGCATGCTACCACTCCTTTTTATTTTATTTTTTATTTATTTTAATGAAAAATATAATTTGTTGTTATTATACCATAATATGGTTTTTTATTGCAAGACTATTTCGTTTTTATGATAAAAAGTCCAGTTTTTCCAGAACCAGATAAAGTATTTTTCGGCTTCTTGCTACAATTCTGGCTTCACTTATCATTCCAGATTTAATATTGACTTTTTCACCCCTGTTATTTTCCAGTGTTGTTCTGTCAATGGTTGCTTTTGCTTCATAGACAAAATCTGACCTGTTTTCACCAGTTTTGCTTATATCTCCACTGATATCTAATATCTCTCCTGTTAAAACTCCATATTCCCGGTAGGGTAGAGCCAGAAAGCGATATTTTATTTTCTGTCCCTCTCTTAGTTCACTTATATCTTCATTGGCCACTGTTAATTCCATCAGGTAATTGGTTTCAGACTGAGGTATTATTCTTAAAACTTCTATCCCTGCAGGAAGATATTCCCCGGGATTGAAATCCTGAATACTATGAATAATCCCTGAAATTGGAGCATACTTTTTTGATATATCTATATCTTTTATAATTTTTTGTTTTTGCTGATTTAATTCTTCTAATTGTGTCTTTTTTGCTTTGATCTGGTCATCAAGATTTATTAATTTTTTCAGTTCATACCGATCAATATTTAATTTTGCATAATTTAATTCTGATTTCAATTCCTTAAGCCTATTTTCAGTAGTCGCTGATGGTCCAAGAGTTTTTTCTTTTTGGTAGTTGTTCAGTGCTTTTTGATATTCTATTTCTAATTGTTGATAACGATTTTTATATGAAAGGTAACGTTTGTTATAGATCATACTATTTTCATCTA